>NZ_RZRQ01000136.1:0-15362 GCF_003997785.1 Mesorhizobium sp. M7D.F.Ca.US.004.01.2.1
GCCTTCCTTCACGCTGCTGCAACTGCAGCGAACCGTGGAAGCTTTGGCTGGCAGGCTGATCAACAAGCCGAACTTCCGGAGATTGGTCGAGCAGCAGGAACTTGTTGAGGAGACCGGGGAGACCTCCCTCGACACGGGCGGCCGACCGGCGAAGCTTTATCGCTTCCGGCATGCCGTCCTCGACGACAGGGCTATCGCCGGGACAAAATTACCGCTGGCGCGGGCTTGACATACTTATAGTCAAGGTAGATATATTCCCTTATTGTCAAACCGAATATAATCGAGGCGCCAATGACTGGGGCGTTACCTATGGCTGCGTCCTTGTATGAGCGTGTCCGGCGGGTGATCCCACCCGTTGAATGGCCCGCGTTCGCCGGCGATATTGAAGCCATCTTAGCGCTGAAGCGTGAGCGCAATGCGGTGGTGCTGGCGCACAATTACCAGACGCCCGAAATTTTTCATTGCGTGGCAGACATCGTCGGCGACAGCCTGGCGTTGGCCCACAAGGCGGTGACGGTCGACGCCGACATCATCGTGGTTGCCGGCGTTCATTTCATGGCCGAGACGGCAAAACTGCTCAATCCGAACAAGACCGTGCTCATCCCGGATCTCCGCGCCGGCTGCTCGCTGGCCGAATCGATCACGGCAAACGACGTGCGGCTAATGCGGCTGCGGTATCCGGGGGTCCCCGTTGTTACTTACGTCAACACTTCCGCCGCCGTAAAAGCGGAGTCCGACATCTGCTGCACGTCCGGCAACGCCAAGGCGGTGGTGGAATCGCTTGGCGTGGCGCGTGTGCTGATGCTCCCGGACGAATATCTGGCGAGGAACGTGGCAGCCGATACAGACGTCGAGATCATCGCCTGGAAAGGCCATTGCGAGGTGCATGAGCGCTTCACCGCAGCAGACATCCGGGAACTGCGCGATGCCCATCCAGGCGTCATCGTGCTGGCCCATCCAGAATGCCCACCAGACGTTGTCGCGGAGGCGGAGTTCTCCGGCTCGACCGCGGCGATGTCGGATTATGTCGAGCGTGAGAAACCGAAGCGTGTCGTCCTTCTGACCGAATGTTCGATGAGCGACAACGTCGCGGTCGCGCATCCCGACGTCGAGTTCGTTCGCCCATGCAATCTGTGCCCGCACATGAAGCGCATCAACCTGGCCAACATTCGCGCCGCACTCGAGCAGAACCGGCATGAGGTCCGGATTGATCCCGAAATTGCCGGCCCCGCCCGCCGCGCGGTCGAGCGCATGCTTTCCCTATGAGTCTGGAGGTTCGCGAAATCGCGGGGGCGCCGGTCGTCATCGGCGGCGGCATTGCCGGCCTGATGACGGCGCTTCATCTGGCGCCGGAACCGGTCGTGCTTTTGACCAACGCGCCGCTTGGAACCGGAGCCTGCAGTGAACTTGCCCAGGGCGGTCTTGCGGCAAGTCTCGGGGGCGACGACGGCCCAGATTTTCACCTTTGCGACACGATAGCTGCCGGCGACGGACTCTGCGATGAGGCCACGGTGCGGCGAGTGGTACGAGCTGCACCCGAAGCGATTAGGACGATCCAAAGGTTCGGCGTCGACTTCGACCAGCACCCTGACCGCGCGTTGCGACTTGGGCTCGAGGCGGCACACTCGCGACGGCGGATTGTGCATGCAGCCGGCGACGCCACCGGTCGCGAGTTGGTGCGCGCGCTCGTCGCCGCGGTTCGGCGTACAGCCTCGATCACCATTATCGAAAATGTGGAGGTCCGCCGGCTGGTCGTGCAGGACGGGTCGGTCATCGCCGTGGTCGCAGCAGGACGAGCCGGCGCGCTCGCTCTGCCCACGCGTCGCGCGGTGCTGGCGACCGGCGGCGTCGGCGGGCTGTTTTGCGACACGACAAACCCCGCTGGCTCATGGGGTCACGGGCTGGCGCTCGCCGCATGGGCGGGGGCGGAACTCGCCGACTTGGAATTCATACAGTTCCATCCAACTGCGCTCGACGGTCCGCGCCGGCCGATGCCGCTGGTGAGCGAAGCCGTGCGTGGCGAAGGCGCGGTGCTCATCGATGAGCGAGGAGAGCGCTTCCTCGCCGACACACCTGGCGGTGAACTTGCGCCTCGCGACGTCGTAGCGCGCGCCATTTGGCACCAGCTTGCCGTTGGACGCCGCGTATTCCTGGACGCACGGCAAAGTCTCGGCCCGAGATTTGGCAAGCGTTTTCCAGGCATCGCCGAATTGTGCCGGAGCGCAGGAATCGACCCAGCGACCGACCTGATCCCGGTGCGCCCGGCGGCACATTATCACATGGGCGGCGTCGCCGTAGACAGCGCCGGCCGCAGCTCCATCGAGGGATTGTGGGCCTGCGGTGAGGTGGCCTGTACCGGCCTGCACGGCGCCAACCGCCTGGCCAGCAACTCGCTCACCGAAGCGGCGGTCACCGCGAGCTGGGTTGCCGAAAGCGTTGCCGGCACGTCGTATACCCGGCGACCGCGCAGATGCTCCACATTCGTCCCTCCACGACCAGACGCTTCCGTGGTCCGCCCGATTGTCTCCGCCGCCCTGGGTATCATCCGCGACGGCGAGGCAATGCGCGAAGCGGTGGCGACCCTGCTGCCGATCGCAGCCAATAGTGTCGCTGCCTCTGGTCCGGCTTTGGTCTCACTGATGATCGCCGCGGCGGCCCTGAGGCGGGAAGAGAGTCGAGGCGCGCACTGTCGGTCCGATTTCCCGCTCCACGATGCCAACGTGCGCCCATCACGGCTGACACTGCACAGCGCAATGCGGGCCGCGGCCGCACTCGATTGCCGGGCTACCATACGGAGCACTTGATATGACTTCATTCTCCCCCCTCCCCGCGACCCTGATCGAACCGATTGTGCGCGTTGCGCTCCTCGAAGACCTGGGCAGATCCGGCGACCTGACCACCGATGCGGTTATCCCGTATGATTGCACTGCCACGTTGGTGCTCAAAGCGAGGCAGGCGGGCGTCGTTGCCGGGCTCGATCTGGTCTCGTATGCCTTCCTTCTCGTGGAACCGGCGATCAACATCCAGATCTGGCGCCCTGATGGCAGCGAGGTTGGGGCCGGGGAAACCATTGCAAGATTGTCCGGACCCGCACGAGGCCTGCTCACGGCCGAACGCACGGCCCTCAATTTCTTATGCCGGCTGAGCGGCATTGCCACTGCCACAGCGGCCATGGTTGAGGCCGTGCGCGGTCACAAGGCGAGGATTGTATCGACGCGAAAGACGACGCCCGGGCTGCGGGCATTGGAGAAATACGCCGTGCGCGTCGGCGGCGGTGCCAATCACCGGTTCGGCCTCGATGACGGCGTGCTCATAAAGGACAACCACATCGCGATCGCCGGCGATATGCGCACAGCAATAGAGCGGGCGCGCGCCGCAGCAGGGCATATGGTGAAGGTCGAGGTCGAGGTCGACACGCTGAAGCAGCTCGATGCAGCGCTCGCGATTGGTGTTGACGCGGTGCTGCTCGACAATATGTCGGTCGAGGATCTTGCCCGCGCGGTTTCTATAGTGGATGGCCGTACGATCACCGAGGCGTCCGGTCGGGTGATGCCGAAAACGGCGGCGGCGATTGCGGCGACCGGTGTCGATCTCATCTCCATGGGTTGGCTGACGCACAGCGCCCCGATCCTCGACATCGGCCTGGACATGCCGGACCACCAGAACATCTGCAAGCACTTGAACTGAGGATTACGGCGTGAGGAGCAACATCAGCTCGGCAGGCGTAGGAGGTGCTGGAAAGACGTGCCGCAGCTCGCCTTTAGCGAGTGCGCCCCAAAGCCAAGAAGGCGTACCGGACTAGCAAACAAAGGTTTGACGATGACGATTGGAATGAACTCGGAGTTCGACGTGAACCAGACCATGCAATCGGTCGACGGAACGCCTCCGCGATGGAACCGCAAAGAGGCCGAGGCCATCTACGGCATGCCATTCAACGATCTGCTGTTCCTGGCTCAGACGATCCACCGCCAGAACTTCGATCGAAACCGAGTGCAGCTGTCGCGGCTCCTTAGCATCAAGACCGGCGGGTGCCCCGAAGATTGCGGCTATTGCAGCCAGTCTGCGCATTACGAAACCGGTGTGAAGGCGTCGAAGCTGGTGGACGTCAAGCATGTCATCGACGAAGCGGCCAAGGCGCGTGATGGCGGCGCAACGCGCTATTGCATGGGCGCGGCGTGGCGAAGTCCCAAGGAGCGCGACATGGACGTTGTGGTCGCCATGATTGAGGGCGTCAAGGCCCTCGGCATGGAGACCTGCATGACGCTCGGCATGCTCGATCTTGAGCAAGCTGCTCGCCTGAAGCAGGCCGGTCTCGACTACTATAACCACAACATCGATACCTCTGAGCGCTACTATGGCGAGGTTATTTCAACCAGGACTTTTGCCGACCGGCTGAAAACGCTTGGGCACGTGCGCGCGGTTGGGATGAAAGTCTGCTGCGGCGGCATTGTCGGGATGGGAGAAGAAAAGACCGATCGCATCGACATGCTGGTCACGCTCGCGAACCTGCCCGAGCCGCCGGAAAGCGTGCCGATCAACATGCTTATTCCCATCGAAGGCACGCCGCTTGCCGCGGCCGACGCCATCGATCCGATCGATTTCGTCCGCATCGTTGCGCTCGCGCGGGTGATGATGCCGAAATCCTATGTAAGGCTGTCCGCCGGCAGGACGGCGATGAGCGACGAAACGCAGGCGCTGTGCTTCTTTGCCGGCGCCAATTCGATCTTTGTCGGCGACACGCTGCTGACGGCGGGAAATCCCGGCGAGGACAAGGATACCCTTCTGTTCCGGCGCCTCGGCATTGAGCCTATGGAACTCGCCACGCAATGAAGGAGGCAATTCTTGCCCGCTATGACGCAACCTTGCGGGGACTGGGGCGCAAGGACCGGTTGCGGACGCTCGCACCGCGCGCCGGGCTCGACTTCTCGTCGAACGACTATATCGGACTTGCCGCCTCCAAAAGACTGGGCGATGCGGTTTCGACGGCGATTGCGCGGGGCACGCCAGTGGGCGCCACCGGATCGCGGCTGTTGCGCGGCAATGCACCGGAACATGAGCAACTGGAGGCGGACGCAGCGGCATTTTTCGGAGCCGAGCGTGCACTGTTCTTCGGCAGCGGCTATATCGCCAACTTCGCTCTGCTGACGGCCCTGCCGCAGAAAGGCGACCTGCTGGTCCTCGACGAGCTCGCTCATGCCAGCATGCATGAGGGTGCCCAGGCCGGGCGCGCTGAGTTCAAGCTGGCCGCGCACAACGACGTCGACGCTGTCGAGGACGCAATCACCCGCTGGCGCGCCGAAGGCGGCATGGGGCGGGTGTGGATCGCCTTCGAAAGCCTTTACAGCATGGATGGCGACCGTGCGCCGATGGAGAGCCTGGTCGCGCTGGCTGATCGGTACCAGGCATTCATCGTCGTCGATGAAGCGCATGCCACCGGCGTCTGGGGACCGGACGGCCGGGGACTGGCCGCCGCGTATGAAGGCCGCGACAACATCGTCACGCTCCACACATGCGGCAAGGCGCTTGGCGCATCCGGCGCGCTCGTTACCGGACCGCGAACACTGTGCGACTATCTTATCAACCGGTGCCGGCCATTCATCTATGCGACCGCACCATCGCCGCTGATGGCAGTCGCGGCACGTGAGGCGCTGACTATTCTGTCTGACGAGCCTATGCGTCGTGCTCAGTTGCACGAGCGTGTCGCTTTCGCGAGCCGGCAATTGGCCGAACGCTGCGGCGTGATGCCCAGCGGCTCGCAGATCCAGCCGCTTGTGATCGGCGATAACAGCCGCACCATGGCGGTGGCGGCAGGACTGCAGGCACGCGGCTTCGACATACGCGGCATTCGCCCGCCGACAGTGCCTGAGGGTACGTCGCGCCTGCGCATTTCGCTGACTCTCAACGTCGACGAAGCCGACATTTCCGCCATGGTCGAGGCTCTCGTCGGAGTGTTGGCCACAGCATGACCAAACGCATCGTCGTCACCGGAACAGACACTGGAATTGGCAAGACAGTGTTTTCGGCCGGACTTGCCGGGCTGCTCGACGGCTTCTACTGGAAGCCGGTGCAATCGGGCCTCAACGAGGAGACCGACAGCGAGGTCGTCGCCCGGCTTTCCGGCTTGCCCGACGGACGCGTGCTGCCCGAAGTCTATCGACTGACGATGCCGCTGTCGCCGCATCGATCAGCCGAAATCGACGGCGTCGCGATCGAGGCCGACGATCTTTCATTTCCGGTCCTGCCGACACCGCTCGTCATCGAAGGCGCCGGCGGGCTGATGGTGCCGCTCAATCGACAGACAAGGTTCATTGACATATTCGAACAATGGCGGCTGCCGGTCATACTGTGCGCCCGCACCGCGCTTGGCACCATCAATCATACGCTGTTGTCGATCGAGGCCCTGAGAGCCCGCTCCATCCCGCTCATCGGCATTGCCTTCATTGGCGAAGAGGTGGCCGATACACAAAGGACAATCGTGGAATTCGGCGGCGTGCCGCAGCTGGGCAGGCTGCCGCACCTCGGTCCGCTGACGGGTGAAACGTTGAGAGATGCAATGATTTCCGGCTTCGACCTGGCCATGATTGCCGGAGGCGACTGATGGCGGAGTCTCGAGTCTGGCATCCGTTCACGCAGCACGCGCTAGAGCCCTCGCTCCCTGAAATCGTGCTGACTGAAGGCGCCTATCTCCACAAGGCCGACGGCTTCCGCATCCTCGATGCGATTTCTTCCTGGTGGGTCGTCACCCATGGCCATCGCCACCCCCGCATCATGAAGGCCATCGAGACGACCGCCTCGAGCCTCGACCAGATCATCTTTTCGGGCTTCACCCACGAGCCGGCAGAGCGCCTGGCCAAGGCGCTTGTCGGCCTCGCTCCCGCCGGACTCGATTGGGTGTTCTATTCCGACAGCGGCTCGACCTCAGTCGAAGTCGCGCTGAAGATGGCGCTCGGCTATTTCCGTAACATCGGCGCGTCGCGTTCGCGCATCGCCGTCATGGAGCACAGCTATCATGGCGACACCATCGGCACGATGAGCGTCGGCGCCCGTGGCGTCTTCAACGCCGCCTATGAGCCTTTGCTGTTCGAGGTCGACACCATCCCCTTCCCGGCCGCCGGGCGCGAGCAGGAAACGCTGGATCGGTTCGAGGCCGTTAGCCGCGACCGGCGCGCAGCCGCGCTGATCGTCGAGCCGCTGGTGCTTGGCGCCGGCGGCATGCTGATGTATCCGGCCTGGGTTCTTGCCGAATTGAAGAGGATCGCCGAAGCCTCCGGCACGCTCGTGATCGCCGATGAAGTGATGACCGGCTGGGGGCGCACCGGAACCATGTTTGCCTGCGAACAGGCGTCCGTCTCGCCCGACATCTTGTGCACCTCGAAAGGTCTGACCGGTGGTACCATCCCGCTGGCCGCCACGATCGCCACCGATGCCATCTTCCACGCTCACTTTTCGGAGGATCGCAAGAAGACGTTTTTCCATTCGAGCTCCTACACCGCCAATCCGATCGCCTGCGCGGCAGCACTTGCCAATGTCGAGATCTGGCGTGACGAGCCGGTGGCCGAGCGGATCGCGGTCTTGAGCGCGAGGCAGGCCGCGGGGCTGCAACGCTTCCGGGACAATCCATATTTCACCGACTGCCGGACAACCGGCACCATCGCGGCACTCGACCTACGCACCGGCTCAGCCGGTTATCTGGCCGAGATCGGGCCAAAACTGCGCGCTTTTTTCCTTGAGCGCGGCCTGTTGGTGCGCCCGCTCGGCAATGTCCTCTATCTTCTGCCGCCCTATTGCATCACCAGCGACGAATTGGACGGGCTCTATGACGCGATAGAGGAGGCCGGCGAACGCTTCGGCTCGCGGCCATGAACCTATCGTCGCGCGTTCTCGGCTTCGGCCATCATGCGCCGACGCGCAAGGTCGAGAACCCGGAAATCGAAGACCGGCTCGGGCTTGAGCCCGGCTGGATCGAGCGGCGCACCGGAATTCGCTCGCGCTTCTGGGCAACAGACGAAGACACGCTGTCGGGCCTTGCCGCCTCTGCCGGCGACATGGCGCTGACCAATGCCGGTATCGACCGCGGCGACGTCGGTCTACTCTTGCTCGCCACGTCGACGCCCGATCACCTTCTGCCGCCAAGCGCGCCGCTGGTCGCACATCGGCTGGGGCTAGGCCGCGCCGGAGCGATCGACCTGACCGGCGCCTGCGCCGGCTTCATCTATGCGCTGATGTTCGCCGACGGGTTCACCCGCCTGCACGGCAAAGCGAGCCTTGTCATCGCCGCCAACATCCTCAGCCACCGCATCAATTTGGCCGAGCGCGCCAGCGCCGTGCTGTTTGCCGATGCCGCCGGCGCCATGGTGATCAGTCCTTGCGATGACCCGGATCGAGGCATTCTCGGCGCTTCGGTGGATTCCGACGGCTCGCGCTACGGGCTAATCCAGATTCCCGCCGGGGGAAGCAACACTCCGTTCCATGCCGACCTCGACCTCGCGCAGACACGGATGACGATCACTGACGGCCGTGAAGTATTCAGCAAGGCCGTGGAGATGATGACCGCCTGCTCGAGAGATGCGCTCACTGCTGCCCGACTGAGGCCGCAAGACCTCGATCGTTTCGTGCCGCATCAGGCCAATGCGCGCATTTTCGACGCGGTCGGCAGGAACCTCGGCATCGCTGATCACTCGATCGTCAAGACGATCGCCGAATATGGCAACTCTTCCGCCGCGACGATCCCGCTCTCATTGTCGCTGGCCCATCGGGCGCAGCCGTTTCGGCCTGGCGAGAAAATTCTTCTGGCGGCAGCGGGTGCGGGTCTCAGCGGCGGCGCGCTTGTGGTGGGAATTTAGCAAAGCAATGCTTGCGCACAGGACTGCTCATGAATGAGACTATGAGAATGGCTCAATACGCAAATAGTCGCCGGCAAGCTCCATAGAGCTGGGGTCCGTGCGGTGCTCCGCGATGTCTAAGTATCGACCCGCTTGCTCAAATCGCAGCGCTCATCGAAGGCCAGCAATACCTCATGCAGAGCGAAAATCCCCAACCGCCCGTTTCAAAGACGCTCGCCCCATTTCGAAACAAGGTGTTTCGCTCAATTTGGGCGGCCACCCAGATTTCCAGCCTCGGTTGGCTAGTGCAAACGGTCGCCATCAGTTGGCTTATGGCAACGATTTCAGCGTCCGACCTCATGGTGGCACTCGTCCAGGCCGCATCCACATTGCCGGTGTTCTTCCTCTCAGTTTTCGCCGGAGCCATTGCCGACAACTTCAGCCGCCGGTGGGTGATGTTTGCGGGACACTGCCTGATAGCATCGGCGTCGACGACGCTGATGATTTCTGTGGGTCTGGGATTTGTCAGTCCTTGGCTGATTCTCGGGTTAGGTTTCCTGGCCGGCTGCGGCTTTGCCTTGAATGATCCGGCTTGGCACGCTTCGGTCGGCGATATCCTTCACAAACGCGACATTCCGGCCGCAGTGACGCTTATGTCCGTCGGATACAACATTGTGCGCAGCGTTGGTCCAGCCTTGGGGGGCGTGATCCTGGCCGTCTTTGGGCCGCTGGCCGCTTTCGCCTTGGCTGCGGTGAGTGATCTGGCGCCCATAAGCGCGATATGGCGCACCAAATGGGAGGTCCGCTCTTCGCCTCTCCCTCGTGAGAGAATGACGACGGCAATTCATGACGGAGTGCGCTTTACGGCGATGTCTTTGGAGATCAGGGCAGCGACCGCCCGAGCCGCTCTTTTCGGGTTGGCAAGCATCTCCATTCTGGCGTTGCTCCCCCTCGTCGTCCGGGATCAGTTGAAGAGTGGGCCAATTGTCTACGGTATCTTATTGGCCGGCTTCGGCATGGGTGCTTTCATCGCGGGTATGGGCAACGGCTTCTTGAGGAAGGTCACGTCTCAAAACAGGCTGGTGGCCTTCGCCTCTGTGGCTTGTGCAGTCTGTTGCCTCTCCCTTGCCCTTACATCGTCGCTTCCTGTGGCGGCCATTTCGCTGGCGCTCGGCGGAGCGGGTTGGCTTATCACCTGGACGGGCATTGACGTGTCGGTGCAGTTGGCAAGCCCAAGGTGGGTTGTAGGCCGCACGCTCTCCATTTACTACGCCTTGAGCGCAGGCGGTATGGCTGCTGGCAGCTGGATCTGGGGTTCTGTCGCGCAAAACTATTCCTTGACCTCAGCATTGGAGGGCGCCGCAGGCGCTCTGTTGCTGGTTGCAGCAGCGGGGATCGTGTTGCCGGTCCGTCCCTGGGAAGAAACCGATCAAGAAAGTTCAGTTTTTCATCCGCCGGACGTGGCTCTCGATCTGAAACCCAGAAGTGGCCCTATCGTGGCCAAGGTCGAGTATTTGATATCGGAGGAAAATATCGAGGCCTTTCTGGGCTCCATGCGCACGCGGCGACACGTCCAGAGCCGTGCCGGTGCACGAAACTGGACGCTCCAGCGAAATCTGCAAACACCGTCACTTTGGACGGAGACATTCCGCACCCCCACCTGGATGGACTTTCTCCGCCTAAATCATCGACTCACCGCAGCAGATAAGGAAGTCGCCCAGCATCTCCTGTCACTGCATGAAGGAGAGGTGCCTCCGCAGACAGTGCTTTCGATTGAACGGACGACCGAGGCAATTCGTACCCGTACCTCGACAATCTTTTCTCGTCCTCCAAGATGACGCCATCAAGCTGCTGTCCAGGGACAGGGTGGATCACCGGTGCTTTGCAGAGCACAGCCTCACACCGAGAGCAGCGTGCTCCGGGTTGTGCGCTTTCGCGCGCACCCAGGCGAGATGATGGTGAACGCGGCGTCAAGTGGAAGTCCCCTGCATACGCTTGCGGAGTCTTCTGCGAGAGCCCATGCCGACGAGCGCCAAACAAGGTCTGATGCCTTTCGGCGTCGTGGCCTCAACTCATCGATTCGCGAGAAAAGCATCGAATGCAGCAGCAACGGCGCGAACAACAAAGCGGTGCTCCGGCCGCACGCGGATGAAGCCGTTTTCGACGTCCAGGATCCCCTCCTCAGCCAGCGTCACCAAACTCTCAACTGAATCGAGAAAACGAGCTGGTTCGATTTCGTGGGCGGCACAGATGGTCGGCACGTCGGCCTCCAAATCGCACATCAGTCGCTCGATGATCGCTGCGCGCACCCGGTCATCGTCGGTCAGACGGTGACCCTTTGATGTCGCCAGACGTCCACTTGCGATGTGCCGGGCGTAAGAATCCCGTGTTACTTCGTTCTGAACATACCCCTCGCGGACTCGGCCAATAGCCGACGCGCCGAAGCCGATCACGTTTTGCAAGTATCGGCCGAGTATCCCAGCGAATTACGCCGTAGGCGCCCGGTCTTCTGGCGCTAGCGCAAGTTCGTCGTCCGGCGGAGCGAAATGATCGAGCCCGATCTCCCGGTAGCCAGCGCCAACCAGTGTCTCGGCGACAGTTGCAGCCTGTTCGGCGCGAAGATCGCCGTCCGGTAGACCTGCCTGCTCGATTAGGCGCTGATTCTTTATCACGGAAGGAATATGCGCGTATCCGAACACCGCAAGCCGGTTGGGGCGCATGGCGACCGCAGCCATCGCGGTCTGGATGCAGGACTGCACAGTCTGTTTCGGTAGACCGAAGATGAGGTCGAAGTTGATATGGCCAACGCCATGCCGGCGGAGATTTTGGACTGCAGCGGCCGTCTGCACCTTACTCTGGATCCGATTGATCGCCTTTGCACATCGGGATCAAAGCTCTGCATCCGATGCTCGCGCGGTTGACACCGTTAGCTGCCAGGGCTTCGGCCATTTCCGGTGTGAACGTTCGGGGATCGATCTCCACGGCGATCGCAGCAGTTTTGCTGAAAGCGAAGTGGCGGCGTAGAAATTCCATCAGCGCCAAGTGCTCGGCTGGCCCGATAAGGTGAGGCGTTCCGCCGCCGAAATGCACATCGCTCACCGGCAGCCCTTGCCGCACTTGCTCCGACACCAAACTGATCTCCTGACGCAGCACCGCTAAATAATTAAGGATCGGGCCGTTGCGACGGATGACCGCGGTAGGGAAGCCGCAATACCAGCACATGGATCGGCAAAACGGAATGTGGAAATAGAGCGACACCGATTCGTCGGCCGGGAGGCCCCCCAGCCATTCCTCATAATCGTCAGCACCAACTGCCGCAGAGAAGTCTGGCACAGTCGGATAGATGGTATACCAAGGCGGCCGGGGGTCCCGGTACTTTGTCAGGATTGAGGTGTGCAAGGAGCTGTCATCCCACGTCGCTCATCCATCATTCTTTCGTTGCGCGCTCGTCCTGGTCTCTGACCTAAGTCAGTGCGTCCCGCTTATGTCGCAGTCTCGTTTGGACAGGATGGGGTCAACCACGCCGGGGAGCGCGCGTGCCATGGTTGCGCCTGAGGTGATGGTGCGGTGCCGCATTCAACGTCTGAGTACGTGACGCCAGTGCAGTGTGCTTGAGGCGTCTGCGGAAGAACTTTGCAATGCGAAATTCATGTCCGACGCAACGGACCTGTCAAGCCTCGTTCAGACGCCATCCAGGTCCAGCCAGCGGCCTTCCCTGCCGGCCGAAAAACCATACCGGCTTTAGCCACCGAGACGCTCTAAAGCTGACGTCGGCTCATTTGATGAAAGGAGGACGCCGCTAGGGGGTGCACAAGGTTCCCCGGCTTGACGTCGCTTCGAGCGAAGAGCGGTGTGGCTTGTCGTCAAGCGCCGGGCAGCGTGCCCCCTACCGATATCCCGAAAAGATCGACCAAGATGGCCATGCCGACGCCACACGCGGTCTGGATGAGGCCGACCATGAAAATGCGATTGGCGCGTTCGTAGATGGGGCGCCGCAAGGAACTCATGTCGAGCAGCATGGACAGCGCTCTCATCTGCAGTGCGATGCCGAGCAGGATCGGCACTACGGCGAACAGATCGTAGAGTTGCCATGGCAAGGGGTTCGCGGCCCAATGAGTGAGGAAGCCGAGGGAAAAGGCAAGCAGGATACCCACGGCAGTGATTGTGCCGTTGCGGAAAATGGTCTCGATCGGTTCTTCCTTCGGATCGTGCTCGTCCAAGCGGCTTCCTTTCGTTGCTCTTTCCGTCGAGACTAAGTTCTCGAGAATACTGTTCATCGCCAATTACTCGAGGCGAGCCGTAGGCAGCCGTTTCAGGGTGCGCTCCCTCTCGCTTCCGGCCGCGCAATGTACCTGCACGGCGAACTTACAGCGGCGAAAAGGTGCTGCGGCCACCATGCGACGCCTCGGACGTGCACGCCCTCTGTTCCTGGCGCAGCCCTTGCGGAGCGTACGCGCAGTGATCCTTCTCGGTAGCGGATGGCGCGGCCTCCGTTGCGGTCAGACGGGAAGCCGTCGCTGTTAAACGAGACTGTCACATATCGAACATGGCGAACCGTGTCGCACATTTCTTTTCGCAGTGACCCTCAAAAAAAGTGATTCCAGCGAGACGAAGGCGCGTCGGCCCGATTTTGGTGTCGGCCGCATCTACGCTTCAGGTTGGCATGTCGCTTGCTGCTCTATTCGGAGAGCTGCAGCGGTCCGACCGGAGTGTTTCACATGTAAACGATAATGAATCTCCTAGCAGAAAACACTATTATAAGTACATGTGGCTTTTACGCTGGCTCACCTCTCGTGTCAAGCGCTTTGGCGTCCACATATTGGAGACAACACGCACAAAATTTAGAGGAAAAGCTTGCTCTTTCGCCTCTATCCTTTTTATTCCTTCATGGAGATCTAGACATGTACATCAAGAGTCCTCTTCTCGGCTTAACTGCTCTGATGACCATTTCCGTCGGTCGAGCAGCTGGCGCCGAGCGGGAACCGGCCGAGTACATCAAGATCTGCGACGTCCTCGGCTCGGGATATTCCTATATTCCCAACACCGAGACCTGCCTGCGCATCGGCGGCTATGTCCGTTACGATATCGGCCTGGGTGACGTCCGATCGTATGACAGCGCAAGAACCTCGGACGTGAGAACTGGCGAGGACCAAGGCACTTGGCGAAACAGCACACGCTTCACGTTCAAAACTTGGACCGGCCAGCAGACCGAGCTCGGCGCGTTGACGACCTATACCGAAACCCAGGTGAATTTTGGCAACAGCGCTAACTCGCATGACAGTCCTCAGAACTATGATTTCAACAGCGGCCTCGCACTGGCTTCTGCCTGGGTCGAGCTGGGAGGCCTGCGAGTTGGCAAGGAGGGGTCGGCCTTCGATACGTTTGCAAGCTACGCTGGCAACGTTCTCGATAGTATGCTCGTTCCGTCGGCCGGCTTCGACACCAACGTGGCTCAGTACCACTTCGACGCCGGCAACGGCATTTCGACTGTGATTTCGCTCGAACAAGGATCGGGCTCAGCCGGTACTATCGACAGCTATATTCCGCACGTTGTCGCCGGCTTGAAATACACGCAAGGCTGGGGCTCGATCATCGGCGTCGCGGCTTATGACAGCAATTACGAAGCTTTTGCCGGCAAGATCCGCGTCGACGTCGCTGTCACAAACCAGCTGTCGCTGTTTGGACTCTTCGGCTACGGTTCCAATGCCAGTCTCAACGAGGACTCAAACGGCGCAATTGCCAATCATGGGCGCGGCTCGTACAAAATCTGGAACGGCCAGTGGGCTTTCTGGGCGGGCGCCACCTACGAGTTTGACGAGAAAACTTCGTTCAACCTTCAGGTCTCGGGTGATCAGCTCAAGGATGCTGGTGTGGCTGCAAACGTCGCCTACATGGTCGTTCCCGGCTTCACGGTCACAGCCGAGGTCGATTACGACCACTACGGCAACTCTGGCCTCGGCCCTGCCGAGCCTACCGCCGTCAAGGGCACGAGCAAGCCGAACAGCGTCGGCGGCATTCTCCGCTTACAAGGCTCATTTTGAAATCTCTCCAGTCGCGAGCATGGCAAAGGCACTTGCCTCGACAACGCACGCATGGAGAGCTTCGTTCGCCATCTTGAAGTCTGCATCGACCGTCCACGGCCCATCGTACCAACTAGAAACTGAAAGTTATGAGCCCTGTGTACTACACCTAGCCCTTGACCTGCCCGATGAACCGGCCAGGGGCCGTCAGTTCAAATTCGGGGCCGTTTAGAGGGCAGTGTGAGGCCGTGTTAGGTAAGCGCCACTGCAATGTCGAGGCCGCGACACGCCTGTCGCTTTGGACGGCTGGAATTGCCCTTCGCGGCGCCATTCATTCTCTCAACATTTACGTGATAATGCACGCTGAGTCCGAGCCGCGTGGCAGCACCCATCCTAGGTGTGAGCTTTCGAGAGGTTGTCCATTCGGACCGGACCGAGGAGACTGGAGTTACCACGCTTCAGCATCCATCGGAGGGTCCGAATGAACATCCACAAGAATGCCCGTCTCACACCGCTGCGT
>NZ_RZRQ01000137.1:0-15228 GCF_003997785.1 Mesorhizobium sp. M7D.F.Ca.US.004.01.2.1
GCAAGAAACTGCCGTTCGATTCGCTGCCGCAGCTGCGCGCCAAGCTTTACGGCGAATACCCGCATCTGGCCCGCATCGATCAGGTCGCTGCCGGCAATGCCGAGGACATCGCCAAGGTGGCGAAGCTCGGCGGACGGCTGAACAAGGGAACGTTCACCTCGCCCGTCACGGATTTCTACCTGACCAACCCGATCGCGCGGGCATCGGCCGTGATGGCGGAATGCTCGGCACTGGCCAAGAGCGGCTTCAAGCAGGCGGCGGAATAAGCATGGACACTTTCTTCTCCTTCTACGTGCTGCCGGCGCTGCTGATCCTCTTGAAGTCAGTCGTGCTGATCGTCGTTTTGCTGATCTTCGTCGCTTACATCCTCTACGCCGACCGCAAGATCTGGGCGGCGGTGCAGCTGCGCCGTGGTCCGAACGTCGTTGGCCCCTGGGGCACGTTGCAGGCTTTCGCCGATCTGTTGAAATTCGTCTTCAAGGAACCGATCATTCCGTCGGGCGCCAACAAGGGCGTCTTCCTGCTGGCGCCACTGGTGTCGGCGGTGTTGGCGATCTCGGCCTGGGCGGTCATTCCGGTCGATCAAGGCTGGGCGATCGCCAACGTCAATGTCGGCATCCTCTATGTCTTCGCCATCTCCTCGCTCGAGGTCTACGGTGTGATCATGGGCGGCTGGGCGTCCAACTCGAAATATCCGTTCCTCGGTGCGTTGCGTTCGGCGGCTCAGATGGTGTCCTACGAAGTCTCGATCGGCTTCGTCATCGTCACCGTTCTGCTCACCGCCGGTTCGCTCAATCTGTCCGACATCGTGCTGTCGCAGCATGATGGAATTGGTACGCGGCTTGGCTTGCCCAATACGTTCCTCGACTGGAACTGGCTGGCACTGTTTCCGATGTTCATCATCTTCTTCATCTCGGCCCTGGCCGAGACGAACCGCCCGCCCTTCGATCTGGTGGAAGCCGAATCGGAACTGGTCGCCGGCCACATGGTCGAATATTCGTCGACGCCGTTCCTGCTGTTCTTCCTTGGCGAGTATGTCGCCATCGTGCTGATGTGCGCGCTGGCCACCATCCTCTTCCTCGGAGGCTGGCTGCCGCCCTTCGACTTCGCGCCGTTCACCTGGGTGCCGGGCGTCATCTGGTTCGTGCTGAAGGTCTGCTTCGTGTTCTTCGGCATCTCCATGGTGAAGGCCTTCGTGCCGCGCTACCGCTACGACCAGCGGATGCGGCTCGGCTGGAAGGTGTTCCTGCCGATCTCGCTGTTCATGGTGGTCGCCACCGCTGCCTTCCTCAAAATCACGGGGTTTGCGTGATGTCCGCTCTTTCCCAAGCCGCAAAATCGCTGCTGCTGCAGGATTTCGTCAGCGCCTTCTTCCTGTCGATGCGCCAGTTCTTCGCGCCGAAGGAGACGATCAACTATCCGCACGAGAAGGGGCCGACCAGCCCGCGCTTCCGGGGCGAGCACGCTTTGCGCCGCTATCCCAATGGCGAGGAACGCTGCATCGCCTGCAAATTGTGCGAGGCGATCTGCCCGGCGCAGGCCATCACCATCGAGGCCGGCCCGCGCCGCAATGACGGCACGCGCCGTACTGTGCGTTACGACATCGACATGGTGAAGTGCATCTATTGCGGCTTCTGCCAGGAGGCCTGCCCGGTCGACGCCATCGTCGAGGGGCCGAATTTCGAATTCGCGACGGAGACGCGCGAGGAACTCTACTACGACAAGGACAAGCTGTTGGCGAATGGCGACCGGTGGGAGCGCGAACTGGCGCGCAACATCTCGCTGGACTCGCCGTACCGCTGATATTTGACGCATGGACGGGGCGAGGGGCCTCGTCTAAGGAAACACGCAACTTGCCGACCGGAGGCGGTCGCAAAAATCGAACAGGACGAACGTCCTGTTTCGGACAGGAACCCGGGGGAACCCCATGTTGAGTGGACTAGAGGCGGCCTTTTTCTACCTCTTCGCCTTTGTCGCGGTGGCGTCGGCGTTCATGGTCATTTCGTCGCGCAACCCCGTGCATTCGGTGCTGTTCCTGATCCTGACCTTCTTCAACGCCGCCGGCCTGTTCATGCTGACCGGGGCCGAGTTCCTGGCGATGATCCTGCTCGTCGTCTATGTCGGCGCGGTGATGGTGCTTTTCCTGTTCGTCGTCATGATGCTCGACGTCGATTTCGCCGAGATGAAGGAAGGCGCCCTGCAATATGCACCGATCGGCGCGCTGGTCGGTCTGATCCTGGCGGCGGAGCTGATCGTCGTGCTCGGCGGCTACACATTCGCGCCGCAACTCGCCTCGACGGTTTCGAAACCCATCCCGGATCTCGCGACGCGGACCAATACGGCCGCACTCGGCGACATCCTCTATACGGACTACCTCTACTACTTCCAGATTTCGGGCCTCGTGCTGCTGGTCGCCATGATCGGCGCCATCGTGCTGACGCTGCGCCATAAACCAGGCGTCAAGCGGCAGTCGATCGCAGCCCAGGTCGGCCGCACATCGGCGACCGGAATGGAAATCCGTAAGGTCAAGACAGGCGAGGGGCTCTGAGATGGTTGTCGGTATCGCGCATTATCTGACCGTATCGGCTGTTCTGTTCACGCTCGGCGTGTTCGGCATCTTCCTCAACCGCAAGAACGTCATCGTCATCCTGATGTCGGTCGAGCTGATCCTGCTGGCGGTCAACATCAACTTCGTCGCCTTTTCGGCAGCACTCGGCGATCTGGTCGGCCAGGTGTTCGCGCTGTTCGTGCTGACGGTCGCGGCGGCTGAAGCCGCCATCGGACTTGCCATTCTCGTCGTCTTCTTCCGCAACCGCGGCTCGATCGCGGTCGAAGACGTGAACATGATGAAGGGTTGACGGAACCACCATGTATCAGGCCATCGTCTTCCTTCCCCTGCTCGGCTTCCTGATCGTCGGCCTGTTCGGCACGTCGCTCGGCGCCAAGGCGTCCGAATACATCACCTCCGGTTTCCTGGTGATCGCGGCGGTGTTGTCGTGGGTCGCTTTCTTCACCGTCGGCTTCGGCCATGGCGAGGTGTTCACCGTGCCGGTGATGCGCTGGATCCAGTCAGGCGGACTGGAAGCATCCTGGGCGCTGCGGATCGACACGCTGACGGTGGTGATGCTGGTGGTGGTCAACACCGTGTCGGCGCTGGTTCACATCTATTCGATCGGCTACATGCACCACGATCCGAACCGGCCGCGCTTCTTCGCCTATTTGTCGCTGTTCACCTTCGCCATGCTGATGCTGGTGACGGCCGACAATCTGGTGCAGATGTTCTTCGGCTGGGAAGGGGTCGGTCTCGCCTCCTACCTGCTGATCGGTTTCTGGTACAAGAAGCCGTCGGCCAATGCCGCGGCAATAAAGGCCTTCGTCGTCAACCGCGTCGGCGACTTCGGCTTCGCGCTCGGCATCTTCGGCCTGTTCGTGCTGTTCGGCTCGGTCAATCTCGGCACCATCTTCGCCAATGCGGCGACGTTCATTCCGGCCGAAGGCGCGCCACAGGGCGCCGCGGTCCTGACCTTCCTTGGGCATGCGCTGGACAAGCAGTCGGCCATGACGATCGTCTGCCTTCTGCTGTTCATGGGCGCCATGGGCAAGTCGGCGCAGGTGCCGCTGCACACCTGGCTGCCGGACGCCATGGAAGGCCCGACGCCGGTTTCCGCACTGATCCATGCCGCCACCATGGTAACGGCCGGTGTGTTCATGCTGGCGCGGCTGTCGCCGCTGTTCGAGCTGTCGCATTCGGCGCTGACGGTCGTGACCTTCATCGGCGCCTTCACCGCCTTCTTCGCGGCCACGGTCGGTCTCGTGCAGAACGACATCAAGCGCGTCATCGCCTATTCGACCTGCTCGCAGCTCGGCTACATGTTCGTGGCGCTCGGCGTCGGCGCCTATGGCGCGGCGATCTTCCACCTGTTCACGCATGCCTTCTTCAAGGCCCTGCTGTTCCTCGGCTCTGGCTCGGTCATCCATGCCGTCTCCGACGAGCAGGACATGCGCAAGATGGGCGGACTGCGCAAGCTGATTCCGACCACCTACTGGATGATGGTCATCGGCACGCTGGCGCTGACCGGCGTCGGCATCCCGGTGACGGTCATCGGCACCGCCGGCTTCTTCTCCAAGGACGCCATCATCGAAAGCGCCTTTGCCGGCCACAATTCGGTTGCCGGCCTCGCCTTCATATTGCTCGTCATCGCGGCCTGCTTCACCTCCTTCTACTCATGGCGGCTGATCTTCATGACCTTCCACGGCAAGCCGCGGGCGAGCCACGAGGTCATGCACCACGTCCATGAATCGCCTCCGGTGATGCTAGTGCCGCTGTTCATCCTGGCCGCCGGCGCACTGTTTGCCGGCATTATCTTCCACGGCGCCTTCATCGGCGAGGGCTATGCCGAGTTCTGGAAGGCATCGCTGTTCACGCTGCCTGACAATCACATCCTGCACGAGATCCACGAATTGCCGCTGTGGGTCGAGCTGTCGCCCTTCATCGCCATGCTGATCGGCTTCGCGCTGGCCTGGAAATTCTACATCCGCTCGCCGGAAATGCCGGTCAATCTGGCAGCACACCATCGCGGGCTCTACGCCTTCCTGCTCAACAAGTGGTATTTCGACGAGCTCTACGATTTCCTGTTCGTGCGACCCGCCAAGCGCCTCGGCCATTTCCTGTGGAAGACCGGCGACGGCACAATCATTGACGGCCTCGGCCCGGATGGCATTTCGGCGCGCGTCGTCGATGTCACCAACCGCGTCGTCAAGCTGCAGACCGGCTACCTCTACCATTATGCCTTCGCCATGCTGATCGGCGTTGCCGCACTCGTCACCTGGATGATGCTCTGATGACCGCTTGGCCAATCCTCTCGCTGGTCACCTTCCTGCCGCTGGTTGGTGTGCTGCTTATCCTGTTCATCAATGATGACAGCGAAAATGCACGCCGCAACATCCGCGCCATTGCGCTGTTGACGACGACGTTCACGTTCATCATCTCGCTGTTCATCTGGACTGGCTTCGACAATTCGCAGGCCGGCTTCCAGTTCGTCGAGAAGGTTGCCTGGCTCGACTCCGGCATCTCCTACCATATGGGCGTCGACGGCATCTCCATGCTGTTCGTCATCCTGACGACCTTCCTGATGCCGCTCTGCATCCTGGCCTCGTGGGAATCGATCGAGAAGCGCGTCAAGGCCTACATGATCGCCTTCCTGCTGCTTGAAACGCTGATGATCGGCGTGTTCTGCGCACTCGATATCGTGCTGTTCTACGTCTTCTTCGAAGCCGGCCTGATCCCGATGTTCATCATCATCGGCGTCTGGGGCGGCAAGCGGCGCGTCTACGCCTCGTTCAAGTTCTTCCTCTACACGCTGGCCGGCTCGGTGCTGATGCTGCTCGCCATCATGGCGATGTTCTACCAGTCCGGCACGACCGACATCCCGACGCTTCTGACGCACAACTTCCCGGCCAACATGCAGACCTGGCTATGGCTTGCCTTCTTCGCGTCCTTCGCGGTGAAGATGCCGATGTGGCCGGTGCACACTTGGTTGCCCGACGCGCACGTTGAAGCGCCGACGGCAGGTTCGGTGATCCTGGCCGCCATCCTGCTAAAGATGGGCGGGTACGGCTTCCTGCGTTTCTCCTTGCCGATGTTCCCGCTGGCGTCCGAAATGTTCGCGCCGCTGATCTTCGCGCTCTCGGTCGTCGCCATCATCTACACCTCGCTGGTGGCGCTGATGCAGGAGGACATGAAGAAGCTGATCGCCTATTCGTCGGTGGCCCATATGGGCTTCGTCACCATGGGCATCTTCGCCATGAACCAGGAAGGCGTGCAGGGCGCGATCTTCCAGATGCTCAGCCACGGCCTCGTCTCCGGCGCGCTGTTCCTGTGCGTCGGCGTCATCTACGACCGCATGCACACACGCGAAATCGCGGCCTATGGCGGCTTGGTCAACAACATGCCGAAATACGCCACCGTGTTCATGATCTTCACCATGGCCAATGTCGGCCTGCCCGGCACCAGCGGTTTCGTCGGCGAGTTCCTGACCATGCTCGGCGTGTTCCGGGTCAACACCTGGGTGGCGTTCTTCGCCGCCACCGGCGTCATCCTGTCGGCTGCCTACGCGCTCTGGCTCTATCGCCGGGTGATCTTCGGCGCGCTGACCAAGGACAGCCTGAAGGGCCTGCTCGACCTGTCGCCGCGCGAGAAGCTGATCATCTACCCGCTGGTCGTGCTGGTCATCTTCTTCGGCGTCTATCCCGCACCCGTCTTCGACGCGACGGCCGAATCGGTCAAGTCGCTCGTCACCAATGTCACTGCATCCATCGGCGCCGCGCAGACCGCGGCGGCGAATTAACCCAAGGGTTTTGCGAACCATGACGCCGGACCTTCTCTCCAGCCTGTCGCTCTCGACGCCAGAGCTGATCCTTGCCGTCGGCGCGCTGGCGCTGCTGATGGTCGGCGCCTATTCGCGCGCCAACACCGCCAACACGGTGACCGGCCTTGCCGTCGCCGTGCTGGTCGTCGCGGGCGCCTGGCTGATCTTCCAAACCGGGCAGGGCAGCGCCTATGGCAACGCCTTCATCCAGGATTCCTTTGCCCGCTTCATGAAGGTGCTGGCGCTGGTCGGCTCGGCGGTGACGCTGGCGATGTCGATGCGCTTCGCCAAGGCGGAGCATTTCGACAAGTTCGAATATCCCGTATTGGTGCTGCTCAGCACGCTCGGCATGATGCTGATGATCTCGGCCAACAGCATGATCGGGCTCTATCTCGGCCTCGAACTGCAGTCGCTGGCGATCTACGTGCTGTGCGCGATTAATCGCGACAATCTGCGTTCGACCGAGGCTGGCCTCAAATATTTCGTTCTCGGTGCGTTGTCGTCGGGCATGCTGCTCTATGGCATCAGCCTGGTCTACGGCTACACTGGCAACACCGGCTTCCAGGAGATCGCTACGGCGCTCGGCAGCGGCGAGCGCCAGCTTGGCCTCGTCTTCGGTCTCGTCTTCGTGTTGGCCGGCCTTGCCTTCAAGATCTCGGCGGTGCCGTTCCACATGTGGACGCCCGACGTCTACGAGGGCGCGCCGACGCCAGTGACGGCCTTCCTGGCGGCGGCACCCAAGATGGCGGCGATGGCGCTGATGGTGCGTGTCACCATGGGCGCGTTCAAGCCGATCGCCTCCGACTGGCAGCAGATCATCGTCTTCATCTCGATCGCCTCGATGGCGCTGGGCGCCTTCGCGGCCATCGGCCAGACCAACATCAAGCGACTGATGGCCTATTCCTCGATCGGCCATATGGGCTACGCGCTGGTCGGCCTTGCCGCCAACAGCCAGGCCGGCGTGCGCGGCGTTGCCATCTACATGCTGATCTATCTGGTGATGACGCTCGGCACCTTCGCCTTCATCCTCGCCATGCGGCGCAAGGACGGCAATGTCGAGCAGATCAGCGATCTGGCCGGCCTGTCGTCGACCAATCCGATCATGGCGACGATCCTGACCATCCTAATGTTCTCGCTGGCAGGCATCCCGCCGCTCGCCGGCTTCTGGGGGAAATGGTACGTCTTCCTCGCCGCCATCAACGCCAATCTCTACGCGCTGGCGATCATCGGCGTGCTGGCCTCGGTGGTGGGCGCCTATTATTACCTGCGCATCATCAAGATCATGTGGTTCGACGAACCGGTCGGTGGCTTTGTGCCGATGGCGACGGAATTGCGTGTCGTGCTCGGCGTCTCCGGCGCCTTCGTGCTGTTCTATGTGCTGATCGGCGGACCGATCGGCACCTATGCCGAAGCCGCCGCCAAGACGTTTTTCTAGACGGCATGGCATTTCGGCTGGCTCCAACCTCGGCGTCGGAAGGGTTCCGGCTCGAGGCGCATGACAGCGTCGGCTCCACCAATGCGCTGGCGCTGGATCACGCCAGGGCAGGTGACCCGGGCAAATTGTGGGTCGTTTCCAAGAAGCAGGAAAGCGGGCGTGGCCGGCGCGGCCGTGTCTGGGCGACGCCCGAGGGCAACCTCGCGGCGACGCTCCTCGTCATCACCAAGGCAGAGCTTCGCCTTGCCGCAACGCTGGGCTTCGTCGCCGGGCTGGCGCTGGCCGATGCGCTCGACGCCGTGGTGCCAAAGGGCCGGATCGCCATCGGCCTCGACGGCGCCAGTGAAGGCAAAAACCGTTTCGAGTTGAAATGGCCGAATGACGTGCTTGCGTCGGGCGCCAAGCTGGCCGGTATCCTGCTGGAATCGGCGATCCTGGAAGGCGGCCGTTTCGCGGTGGCGGTCGGCATCGGCGTCAATGTGGTGGCATACCCTGAGGATTTGCCTTATCCCGCAACATCCTTGCGCGCGCTGGGTGCGGCATGCGATGCGGAGACACTGTTCCTCGCGCTATCGGATGCCTGGAGCGAGAATGCCCGGTTGTGGGATGAGGGGCGCGGACTTGCCGCCGTCAGGCGGCGGTGGTTGGCTCGCGCGGCGGGGCTCGGCGGCGAGGTTGCTGTCAGGATTGACGGTAATGTGGTGCGTGGGGTGTTTGAAACCATTGACGAGGACTGCCGTTTCGTGATCCGCGACGATGAAGGTTCGGTTCTGACGATCGCCGCCGGCGACGTGCATTTCGGCGCGGTCGCTTCGGCCAGGGCCTAGAGCCGTTCGTGAACGGCTCTAAGTGTTTGTTTTTGCGCAATTCCTGTGGGAAAACCGTTAGACGCTTTTCCTGGAATTGCTTTATGGACTTGGCCTGAGGGCCAGGAAGGGAAAAATCATGGCGAAAGCGGAAAACGCCGAACTCGTCTTCGTGCCGCTCGGCGGCGTCGGCGAGATAGGCATGAACTTCGCTCTTTACGGCTACGGCCCGCCCAGTGCGCGCGAATGGATCGTCATCGATGTCGGTGTGACCTTCCCCGATGCCAGCCTGCCCGGCGTCGACCTGGTGCTGCCCGACACGCGCTTCATCGAGGAGAACCTCGCCAATCTGCGCGGCATCATCATCACCCATGCGCATGAAGACCACTACGGCGCGCTGCTCGACACCTGGCCGAAGCTGAAGGCGCCGGTCTGGATGACGCCGTTCAGCGCCGGCTTGCTCGAAGCCAAGCGACAAGGCGAGCAAGGTGCGCCGAAAATACCGGTCACGATCTACAAAGCGGGGGAGAAATTCACCGTCGGCCCCTTTGAGATCGAAGCCATTCCGGTGGCGCACTCGATCCCCGAGCCGATGTCGCTGGCGATCACCTCGCCGGCCGGCACCGTCATCCATACCGGTGATTGGAAGATCGACCCGGAGCCGACGATCGGGCCGAAGACCGACGAGGCGCGTTTCCGCGCCTATGGTGACAAGGGCGTCCTGGCGCTGATCTGCGATTCGACCAATGCGCTGCGCGAAGGCGAGTCGCCTTCGGAAGTGGCCGTGGGCGAGGGCCTCAAGGGCGTCATCCAGGCTGCCAAGGGTCGCGTCGCCGTCACCACGTTTTCCTCCAATGTCGGACGCATCGTCTCCATCGCCAGGGCGGCACGCGATGCCGGTCGCCAGTGCCTGGTGCTCGGCCGCTCGCTGAAGCGGGTCATCGATGTGGCTGGCGAACTCGGCTACATGGACGGTCTGCCCGAGTTCATCGCCGAGGAGGATTTTGGCTTCATCCCGCGCGAAAACCTGGTCATCATCTGCACCGGCAGCCAGGGCGAACCGCTTGCCGCACTGGCCAAGCTGTCGCGCGAAGAGATGAAGTCGGTGTCGCTGACGGCCGGCGACACGGTGGTGTTTTCCTCGCGCACGATTCCGGGCAATGAGAAGGCGATCCTCGAGATCAAGAACCGCCTCATCGATCTCGGCGTCAAGATCATCGAGGACGGCGACGCGCTGGTGCATGTCTCCGGCCATCCGCGGCGCAGCGAATTGCGCAAGATGTATGAATGGGTGCGCCCGCAGATCGGCGTCCCCGTGCATGGCGAGGCGGCGCATCTGGTGGCGCAGGGGTCGCTGATGTCGACGTCCGGCATCGGCCAGGTGGCGCAGGTGCGCGACGGCGACATGCTGCGGCTCGCTCCCGGCCCTGCCACCATCATCGATCAAGTGCCGTTCGGCCGCGTCTACAAGGATGGCAGACTGATCGGCACCGATCAGGCGATGGGCATTCGCGACCGGCGCAAACTGTCCTTTGCCGGCCATGTCGCGGTCAATGTCGTGCTCGACGACAAATATGAACTTGCCGGAGACCCCGATCTGGTCGCCATCGGCGTCGCCGAGGCCGATGGCCGTGGCGAGACGCTGGAAGATTTGATGATCGATGCGGCAATCGGCGCGGTGGACTCGATCCCCCGCCAGCGCCGAAAAGACCTCGACCTGGTGCAAGAAGCCGTACGGCGCGCCGTGCGCGGTGCCGCCAACGAAGCCTGGGGCAAGAAGCCGCTGGTGACGGTGTTCGTCACAAGGTGAGGATGGCAGCTAGACGTTGAGCTGATAGCTGACCGGAAGCCAGCGAAAAGAACCATTGGCCGATTCGATGTAACCCAGGCCTGGAAATGGCATGTGGTGGTCGGCGACCAGCAGGCGCTGCTCCGCGGCCATCTTGAGCAGCCGCTTGCGCGTCGCGACGGCCTGTTGCCTGTCATCATCGAAATCGGCATGCCAATCCGGCTGCTGGATGGACACGACATAGTGCAGGAAGGCGTCCGACCAGATCAGCAGTTGTTGCCCATCGCTTTCGACGAGAAATGCCATCGACAGCAACGCTGTCGAGCGCTCAATCCGTCCGATCGCGCTCAACCACAAGAACGCGCTCGGCTCGGACGGCGATGCCGAACACTGGGCGGTCATTGCGTCGCTGATCGAAACCTGCAAACTCAATGCGTCGAGCCGCCCGGCTATCTCGCCGACGTACTCACCAGGATCGTCAACGGCTATCCGAACAGCCAAATCGATGACCTCCTGGCTTGGGCCTACATCTGGGCGCCCGAGCTAAACGCCGTGGCCTGAGAACACCGCTTACATAAAATGTGGGCGAACATTAATTGAAAGCGACACGCTCATGAATGACATTCGCGCAACACTGCTACTTTCCGTGCAGCGCGCTCTTCTCGGTGCCGTCCCGCACAACCTTCGGGCCGTCACCTGCGGCTGGGAAGGAACGGAGATCAAGCTTCGCTTTGTGTTCGACGGCGAGATCGCCGAGGAGACCTATGACGATGCCCGGATTGCCGGAACCGAAGTGGTCGCCGACTTTCCAGCGCCGTGGACCATCAGCGAGGATATCGTTCGCCTGGACCACCCCGATAGCATCCGCCCAGGCGCACTTGCGCTGTGGGCATACCGCCGCAAAGAGGGGCTTGCAGAGACAGGAAACTGAGACACGACCCAGACGCACAATTCGCTTGCATTTGCCTCAGTTTGGTCGTCGTCGTAGACGACAAGTCGTCTCGGGCAAGACTAAATGGGGGGAATCGTGAAAACTGGAACCTGGAGGCCGTTGGCGGCCTTTGTCGTGTGCGCGGCACTGTCACAGCCGGCCTACGCACAATCCGTGGGCGCGGTGAATGCCCACATCGATAGTCTCCTGAAAGTAGACCACACGGGGTTTCTCGCCGCGTTTAAATTCCTGCAGCTCAACATCGCCGACGGGACAAAGATAGGCCAGGAATACGAATATCCGGTGACCATCACCGTTGACGGCAAAGAACGCATATTCGCCACGTACGAGGATCTTCTTCCGGTCTACGACCAGATCATCACCCCGGCGGTGATCAAGGTCGTGAAACAGCAGAAATACAAAGATCTGAAGGTTAGCAGCAAAGGCATCATGTTCGACAAAGGACAGCTGTGGGTGAACGCGTTCTGCGTGGACGGAGAGGCTTGTACCGGGACGTCTTGGGAAATCAGCGTCATCAACCACTGAAGCGTTCCGACCCCAGCGAGATGTCGATGATGCCAAGTGATTGAAACGAACAGCCTGTGGGCAATGTCGGCTTATCTGGCTGTCGGCATTGTCGGCGCCGTAATGGCCTATCTGGTTTCATCGGTTTTTCGCAGAAGCCCCATCACAGGAGGAAATCTTATATGACCAGACCGTTCCAGCTTCTCAGAGTAGTTGCGCTGGCCGCCGTCGGCGGGGCCTTGGTGCAACTTGGTTCAGATGCTGGCGAGGCGGCCGCCGCAACGCCTGCTGCCAAGTCCTACGGCTATGACGTGAAAATCAGTTTCAGCCCAGAGGCCATCGAGAGAATGAAAAGCCTGCATCGGCAGGTCACCCTTGCCAATCAGTTTTACGGCGACGCCAGCCCGGAAGCCATCGCGCGCCTAAAGCTCAAGCCTTATGCTCAACTGGAAATGGGCGCGGAAACCATTCCTGTCGATGTCGTCGACCAAACGGTCCACGTAACGGGCGCCCCAGTGATTGCGAAGAAGCTGGCAGACATTGTCGACCAGAAGCCGAGCGTCCTGGTTCAGATATTTTCCGGATCAAATACGCCGGGTGCCAATGATAATCAGCTGCATTGCGATCTGTTTCAGGACCAGATCACCCTAGCCCAGAGTCAGGCAGTGGATCTTCATTGTGAAGCCATACCTGAGGACCTGGTCGGCAAAGAATAGGTGCGAGCGGGTGAACAATTAATCTCGCGCCATCGACGGCATCGAGCAAGGCGGCAGCTTTGAATGACCCGAGATCGAAAGGAAAAATGCGGGCGCGGGCAGGGCGGATATCGGACATTGCCGTTTGTGCTTTGCGGCTGGCGATCGGAACAGCCTCGATCGTGATTTGGAAGAATGATCATCGAACTGCGACAGTGCGCGCCTCGTGCATGGCTATTGATATCAGTCGATTTGACGTATGACGCAGTCATTGGACAGAGGAGTGATCGCTCGCACATGCTCGGACGGCTGAACCATGTCGCGCTCGCGGTGCCGGACCTGACCGCGGCCGTCGCTGCTTACCGCAATACGCTCGGCGCCGAAGTGACGGAACCGCAGGCTTTGCCGGAGCATGGCGTCAGGGTGGTGTTCGTCAATGTCGGCAACACCAAGATCGAATTGCTGGAGCCGCTTGGCGAGGGCTCGCCGATCGCAGCGTTCCTCGCGAAGAACCCGTCCGGCGGCATGCATCATCTCTGCTACGAGGTCGACGACATCCTGGCCGCGCGCGACCAGCTCAAGGCTGCCGGCGCCCGCGTGCTGGGCGACGGCAACCCGAAGATCGGCGCCCATGGCAAGCCGGTGCTGTTCCTGCATCCGAAGGATTTCTTCGGCACGCTGATCGAACTGGAGCAATCATGAGCTGGGTTTCGTTCACCGCCCTGTTTTTCGCGACCTGGTGGGTGGTGCTGTTTGCCGTGCTGCCGTTCAGCGTGAAGACGCAGGACGACGATCATGATGTGACGCTGGGCACGGTTCCGAGTGCACCGCGCGGCCCCCACATGCTGCGCGCCGTGATCCGCACCACCGTCGCCACCGCGATCCTGATGGCCATTTTCTATGGCCTGACGCATGGCCTGGGATACAGCCTCAACGACATCCCCCACATCGTGCCGGATTTCGGTCAGACGCCAGCCAAATAGACTGTCCGGCCCAAATAGACTGTCCGGCAAAAGACGTTTTCATCCATCGGAACCATGGGCGGTTTCGGACGGCAATGCCGTGCCGTTTTGTGGCTGGGGAGTGCTGACGCAAGGTAAGGCGGTTTGGCAACGCGTTGCGCTAAGCAGATGATTGCACAAAAAAAATGCAAGGCACAAGGCCTTGCAATTTAAACGCGTCCGATCTGTTTCCGGTTTCCGGCGGCAGCGAGTAACCGCGCCTAGATCGCATCCTCCCAAGACTTTGACCGCGTAGGAGAGCAGATTTTTTTCTACCCTCTCGGTTATCGGGGCACATTAGCCTAACGCGAATGAAAATGTCACGAAGAATTTTGCCTCGAAACAGGCATTCTCGTGCTGCACTGCACAATAGTATGGCAGGCTTTGCTTTCGAAACGTCCAGTAAGACGCGTGCGGCACTGCGCCGCCGGGTTTGGGTTCCCATTCGGCCATGAAATGGCTATGAAGCCGGGTCAAGCAAGCCAATGTCGCGCCGATTCTGACGCGGCCATCCTCACTCACGGACCAGTCCATGCGTTTGTCGCGCTATTTCCTGCCTATCCTCAAAGAAAATCCGCGCGAGGCTGAAATCGTCTCGCACCGGCTGATGCTGCGCGCCGGCATGATCCGCCAGCAGGGGCAGGGCAGTTTCTCGTGGCTGCCGCTCGGCAAGCGGGTGCTGGACAAGGTCTGCCGCATCATCCGCGAGGAGCAGAATCGCGCCGGGGCGCTGGAAATCCTGATGCCGACCATCCAGTCGGCCGATCTGTGGCGCGAAAGCGGCCGCTATGACGACTACGGCAAGGAGATGCTGCGCATCAAGGACCGGCAAGACCGCGACATGCTCTACGGCCCGACCAATGAGGAAGTGGTCACCGAGATCGTCCGCGCCTATGTGAAGTCCTACAAGGACCTGCCGCTCAATCTCTACCACATCCAGTGGAAGTTCCGCGACGAAGTGCGGCCGCGCTTCGGCGTCATGCGGTCGCGCGAATTCCTGATGAAGGACGCCTATTCCTTCGACCTCGACTTCGAGGGCGCAAAGGCGGCCTACAACAGGATGTTCGTGTCCTATCTCCGGACCTTCACGCGCATGGGGCTGCAGGCTATACCGATGCGGGCCGACACCGGGCCGATCGGCGGCGATCTCAGCCATGAATTCATCATCCTCGCCGACACCGGCGAGAGCCAGGTCTTCTGTCATCGCGACTATCTTTCGCTCGATGTGCCCGGCGCCAATACCGACTTTGCCAACGACGCCGAGATCGCCGACATCGTCAAGACGTGGACGACGCCCTACGCCGCCACCGACGAGATGCATGACGAGGCGGCGTGGGAAAAGATCGGCGAGAGTGACAAGGTCTCGGCGCGCGGCATCGAGGTCGGCCACATCTTCCATTTCGGCGATAAGTATTCCAAGCCCATGGGCGCCAAGGTGACCGGGCCCGACGGCAAGGATCATTTCGTCTCCGGCGGCTCCTACGGCATCGGTCCGTCGCGCCTGGTCGCGGCGATCATCGAAGCCAGCCATGACGACAACGGCATCATCTGGCCCGAAGCTGTGGCGCCGTTCGACATCGGGCTGATCAACATGAAGGCGGGCGACGCCGAGTGCGACCGCGTCTGCGACGAGCTGCATGCCGCTTTCGTCGCCGCCGGCAAGGACGTGCTCTACGAC
>NZ_RZRQ01000138.1:0-15201 GCF_003997785.1 Mesorhizobium sp. M7D.F.Ca.US.004.01.2.1
TCATATTCCGCGACTGGAACGCTGCAGGCTTCCGCATAGGCTTTGTAACCCTCATATTCGCCGCGAAAGATTACAAGCCGAGGTGAAAACCTCTCGACGCGAGCGCGGTTGCCATAGTCCGCAATCAGATGAAAAAGCGGCTCGCTTGCACCGGCGGTCGGATAGCTGAATGGAAAGTCAGCCGCGTCCACTGGCGCCATCGGCTTCGCCCAACTGAGCCAGGTGTCGAAGAACCTCCTGTGCAGTGCGTTCTGCTTTCCGGTCCAGGCATGGCGAAACTGATCGAGATAGGCGGCGCGGATCGGATCGGGGCCATTTCCCCCGCTACTGCCAAGCAACTCGGCCTTCACTGTTTCCATTTCGGGAGTGACGAGGGCGTAAACGGTTTTGCTGGCGCCGGCCTGACGCAAGCGCACATCAAGGTTCTGTCGCGGATCATATTGTGTGGTCGTGGCCATGCCGGTCTGCCTTTTGCATTGCTGCGAAACTACGGATCGCGACCTACCTTTGCAACGGCCCAACAATAGGCGCTCGGCTGGTGTCATCGAAGCAGCGCTGGCTCCGGCGACACGACCAAGGTCGGGACTTGGCATGAGGCCCTGGACGCTATATCTGAGACCGACACCTACAATCTCGACAAGAAGCAGCACGCCCTGACCATGATCGACCGCCTGAATTCTGCAATGCGAATGTGACGGCCTTTTCTATGCATGCCGTTGCCCCCAAAACCGGGGCCACTTTTGGGCGGCATGCATTGGCCTCGGGATGGCAATCACTGTCCCGATGCGATATCCACCGCCACGCCTTTCCATTCAGACATTCATGACGGTTCATTCATGTCACGCGACACATTCTACATCACCACCCCGATCTTTTATCCGAACGGCAAGCCGCATATCGGTCACGCCTATACGGTTATTGCTACCGACGCGCTGGCTCGCTTCCAGCGCCTGGACGGCAAGGACGTGTTCTTCCTGACCGGCACCGACGAACATGGCCTCAAGATGCAGCAGACGGCCGAGAAGGAAGGCATAACGCCACTGGCGCTGGCCGACCGCAATTCGGCGATTTTCCGCGCGATGACCGAGGCGATGGGCGGTTCGAATGACGAGTACATTCGCACGACGGAGCCGCGGCACTATGAATCCTGCCAGGCAATCTGGAAAGCGATGGCCGCCAATGGCGACATCTATCTCGACCGCTATAGCGGCTGGTACTCGGTCCGCCAGGAAGCCTATTTCGACGAAGGCGAGACGACAGTCGACGAGGATGGCGTGCGTCGCGAACCGCTTGGCTCGCCCGTCGAATGGAACGAGGAAGAAAGCTACTTCTTCAGGCTTTCGGCCTATCAGGACAAATTGCTGGCCCTTTTTGACAGCCAGCCCGACTTCGTCGGCCCGACTGAGCGCCGCAACGAGGTGCTCAGCTTCGTCAAGTCCGGGCTGAAGGATCTGTCGATTTCGCGCACGACCTTCAAATGGGGCGTGCCGGTGCCGGGCGACGACAAGCATGTGATGTATGTCTGGGTCGACGCCCTGACCAATTACATCACCGCCGCCGGCTATCCCGACACAAAGGCCGAGCAGTGGCGCTATTGGCCGGCCACGCACATCATCGGCAAGGACATTGTCCGCTTCCATGCGGTCTATTGGCCAGCCTTTCTGATGTCGGCCGGTATCGAGTTGCCAAAGCGCGTTTTCGCGCATGGCTTCCTGTTCAACCGCGGCGAGAAAATGTCGAAATCGGTTGGCAACGTCGTCGATCCATTCGCGATGGTCGAGCACTACGGCCTCGACCAGGTGCGGTATTTCTTCCTGCGCGAGGTGCCGTTCGGCAACGACGGCAGCTACAGCCATGAAGCGATCGTCAACCGTACCAATGCCGACCTTGCCAATGGTCTTGGCAATCTGGCACAGCGCTCGCTGTCGATGATCGCCAAGAACTGCGGCGGCGTGGTGCCGCAACGCGGCGACCTGACGGATGCCGACAGCGCGATCCTGGACCAGGCCGTCGCCGCTCTCGATACGGCGCGCAAGGCGATGGCCGAGCAGGGCATCCATCTGGCGCTGGCAGCGATCTTCGGCGTGGTGGCGGAAGCCGATCGCTACTTCGCCGGCGAGGCACCATGGGCACTGAAGAAGACCAATCCGGAGCGGATGGAAACCGTGTTGTGGACGACGGCCGAAGTCGTGCGTCGCGTGGCGGTGCTGTGTCAGCCCTTCGTCCCGGGCTCGGCCAACAAACTGCTCGATCTGCTGGCGGTCCCGGCGGACAGGCGCGATTTCGCGCATGTCCACGCGGACCATGCGCTGGCGCCGGGCACTGCGTTGCCCGTGCCGGAAGGGGTGTTTCCGCGTTACGTCGAACAGCCGGACGCGAACGTCTGATGCTCGTCGACAGCCACTGCCATCTGGATTTTCCAGATTTCGCCGAGGAGCGGGCGGCTATTGTCGCCCGCGCCAAGGCGGCCGGAATCGGCCGCATGGTGACGATCTCGACCCGCGTGAAGCGGTTTCAGCAAATCATTGAAATCGCAGACACTTTCGATGAAGTATACTGTTCGGTCGGCACCCATCCGCACAATGCCGCGGAAGAGCTGGACGTGACGTCAGCCGATCTGGTGCGGCTGGCTGCCCACCCGAAGGTGGTGGCGATCGGCGAGGCCGGTCTCGACTATTTCTACGACAAGGCGCCACGCGACGCTCAGGCGCAAGGGTTTCGCAATCACATCGCCGCCGCACGCGAGACGGGGCTGCCGCTGGTCATCCATTCGCGCGATGCCGATGCCGATATGGCTGATATTCTCGAGAACGAAACAGGGAAGGGCGCCTTCCCCTTCATCCTGCATTGCTTTTCTTCGGGGCGTCGGCTTGCCGAAATCGGTGTCGCGCTCGGCGGCTATGTGTCCTTTTCGGGCATCCTGACCTTCAAGAATTCAGCTGAGTTGCGTGCCATCGCCGCCGATGTGCCGCATGACCGCCTGCTGGTCGAAACCGACGCGCCCTATCTGGCGCCCATGCCATTTCGCGGCAAGCGCAACGAGCCGGCCTATGTCGCCCATACCGCCAGGGTGCTGGCCGAAACAATCGGCGTCAGCGAGGCTGAAATCGCTGATTTGACGACGAACAATTTCTTCCGCCTGTTCGGCAAGATGCCGCGACCTGCTGAACGATGACTGACCGGCTGCGCCTCACCATTCTCGGCTGTGGCTCGTCGCCAGGTACGCCGCGCATCACCGGCGACTGGGGCAATTGCGACCCGGACAATCCGAAGAACCGGCGCACGCGCGCCGCCGCGCTCGTCGAGCGGATCGCGGCGAATGGCAGCCGCACGACTGTTGTCATCGACACCGGACCGGATTTTCGTCAGCAGATGCTGCTGGCTTGCGTCAAACGCATCGACGCGGTCGTCTATACGCACCCGCACGCCGACCATATACACGGCATCGACGATCTGCGCGGTTTCGTCCTCGATCGGCGCCAGCTGATCGAGGTCCACGCTGACAGCGCAACAATGCTTCGGCTGCGGGAGGCGTTCGGATATTGTTTCGAGACGCCACAAGGCAGTTCCTATCCGCCGATCGTCCGGCCGCATCTCATCGACCACGCCAGGCCGGTGGTCATCGAAGGAGAGGGGGGTGCCCTCACCCTCGAGCCGTTGCCGCAAATCCACGGTGACATCATATCGCTCGGCTTCCGCATCGGCGGGCTCGCTTATTGTCCTGACATCAGTGGCTTTCCGGAGGCCACCGCCGAACGGCTGCGCGACCTCGACGAGCTTGTCATCGACGCGCTGCAGTACCGGACGCACCCAAGTCATTTGTCACTTGGCGAGGCGCTTGAATGGATCGAGCGGCTAGCGCCAGGACACGCCGTGCTGACGCATATGCATGTACCGCTCGACTACGCTACGGTGATGGCCGAGACGCCAGCCAATGTCGAACCCGCCTATGACGGCATGGTGATTGAAATCCCTTATGAATCAGCGTGATGCGAATAGACCTTCATGAGGGCTTTCGGCTCCTTAGCGCAAATATCAGCAGCGTCCCGATCCGCTCGTAGCCCATCCGGGGATAGAGCAGCGCCCCGGCGTGGGTTGCAGCCAGCACCGAGTACCTCGACCCCCGCGCCCGATCGTCGTGCAACATTTTCGACATCAAAGCCTGGCCAATACCGCGACGTCGGTGCGAAGGCTCGACATACATGCTCGAACACCACGTGGCTCCCACGGCATCCAGGCTGCGCACGCGCCCAACAATATCGGCGCCATCGACTGCCACATACTGGCGGAACGGCGCGCTGTCGCCGAGCAAATCGTCCGCGATCGGCTGCCTGCGGATGATCTTTCCCAACTGTGCCGCCCGTTCGGCTGTCTGTACGCGTTCGACCGAAGCAACAGCAACCGCTGGCGGGCTCGGAATCTGGCGCAATCGGTGGACGAAAAAGCCTTCGGTCCGAAGCAGCCGGTAGCCAAGAGCTTTGTAGGCGGTTCGTGTCGGCCCATCCGGATCCTCGTTCGCGACCACAACGGAAATGGCAAAGCCCGGCCGTGCATGCTGCCGCACAATGGCATCGGCCTCTTGAGCGTCGACGTCATGGACGACCCATTCCTCGCCACGGTAGTCGCGAGGATTCTTGCGCTCGGCGTCGCACATCAGCCACAACGGTCCGACGCGGCTAGCCTCGTAAGGAAACGTGCGGCTTCTGTCGGCGCTGTAGCCATGCACGAACACGTCGATCGCCGCTTCGATCTGGCTGCTTGCTCTCGTCATTTCAACAGCCTAGCGTTGGCTATCCGCTCAAGGCAATACGCCACAATCGGCTCAAGCCTATGAAAATCAGCGGGAATTTCCAGTTCTTGGCCGATGCGTTAGTTCCATAATCTATCTTATGCGACTTTCTGATGTGGATGCGCCTCCGGTCGAATCGTAGGCTAACGGGTCTGGCACCCTCTCATGTCATCAGGCAGCGTCCGTGAGGAAGCGAACGCCTGTAACATGTCCCAATGCTCAGCGAGCTTGCCACCCTCAATCCGATGTTCGGCGACCATTCCCTTCCTCGCCGGCTTTACGGATCACGAGCCAGTCTGGATCCTGCAGATCGACGCCCATATCGACTGGCGCGACGAGTGCACGGCGAACGCCACGGCTATTCGAGCCCGATGCGCGGGCGAGCGAGATGCCGCATGTCGGCGGCATCGTGCCGTCCGGCAGGTTTGACATCACAGCCCTGCTCTTCGCCGTAGACCGGCCCAAAAGCGCTTGAGCGAGCTTGTGGTTGAAATGCCCTTTTCCACACCTGGGTATTCGATCTTGTCTTGTCCGACCGGTTCGTCGCTCCAGACCATGTTGAAAGCAATGCCTTTGAGCCCCAATCCCCCGATCCGGCGCACGATCGTCTCCTGCAGATAGATATCGTATATTCGCACGCCACCGGCACGCTCTGGCAGCGTGAATATCTCGGCGCCGCCAATTGCGCCCGGTCGAAGGACGAGGCCTTCGATCGCCATTATGCCGCCATCGTCAAAGCGAACGATCTTTGAGCGTTCTTCGTCAAGCGCATCGACCACGGTGGTGACATTGAAGAGCGATATGGCCTCGTCAGAACGAAGCGGCAGGAATTCACCGTACGGTTCGAGGATTGACCGCAGCAACGTCAACGCCTCGCCCGCACGATGAGCACATGCTCACCAAGCCATGGAAAATCTGAATAGTGGCGGAGCGTTCCGTCGTCATGCTCGCGCAGGAATTTCATCCGGGGCGGATGCCATCGTGTCTGCTTCTGGCCACCGAGCGCCGAGAACAGCTCGTAGTCGTCCGCCTGACGGGGAAGGACCCATTCCTGTCCCTCCAGCACGCTCAGAACATAGATTTTCATCCGATCTCCCGCACGTCATTGCCCTAGGCCTCCTGCGCGGTGCTTCGCGCGCCCCTCACCGCTGGTCCGCAACTGCCGTTCGCGGCACCGGCGGCAATTCGGGGGCATCCAGTCCCCTGAAAGGGTCGCGCCAGGCATCGATCTCTTCAAGCCGACGATACCAGCAGCTGACAGAGGAATAGTCGTCGAGCGGCAGTCTGGCGGCATCGTTGAACGGGAGAAATGTCGCCATTCGGAAGTCGGCATAGGAAACCGAATTTCCGACCAGCCATTGCCGCTCGAAAAGCACGGCGTCGAGTATTGCGGCGGCCGTGCGGAAATGTCTTAGCCCCTCCTCCACGCGCTCCTGATCGATCGGGCCTATGCCGTAACGCTGTTTGGTGCCACGTTCGAAATGCACCGTGTCGCAAGCGAATGCGAAGTGCTCCTTGCCCCAACTAATCCATCGGATCATCTCGGGTTCGTCATCGCCGGTGCGCCAGAAATCTGAATGCGCACTGCGCGAGAGCCGGCAGGCTATGGCGTCCGCCTCCCAGAGACTTTTTCCTCCGTCTTCCACAAGGATGGGCAGTGAGAGATTGGGATTTAACGGGCGATATTTCTCCGCTTGCCCCGGAGCGAATGGCGAGGCGAATTCAAAGTCGACTTTCGCGTCGAGATAGCGTGCCACCGCGACCGCGAGCCGAGGATTGGGATTGCGGCTGAAATACAGCTTCATCGGGCACTGCCGGTGTGGCGGGATCTGCTGATCAGGGGCGTCATAGCAGCCGTATCTGATAGCTCAGCACGCGCTTCGCACCGGGCGCGATCAGCATCAGGCTTGGCTTGTCGACAAAATCGCCGTCGAAGTCAACTGGGCTTGCAATGCCGTGCCAGGGTTCGATGCACAGGAACGGCGCGCCACCCGGCTTTGACCAGATGCCCAATTCCTGAACTCCTTGCCACGACATCTCGATCGCCGGACCATGCTCGGCGGCGTAGCGCACACTGGTGCTGGCAGGCCGATCCAGAATGACCGCGTCCTCGTCAAACAGCCGTTCGGAGAGCTTGAGGACGTTGCCTTCGACTGGCGTTGGCTGCGGCGTCGGCAACAGCAGGCCGTCCTTCAGGCGACGGATCGGCGCTTGCTCGGCGGAGGAAAAGGTCAGCCGGTAATCCGTCTTGGCTAGATCCGGCAGCAAGGGCCAATTGAACGCCGGGTGCGCCCCGATCGATGCCGGCAGCGGCTCGTCGCCGGTGTTGGCGATGTCGAAGCTCACACTGAGTTGCTTGCGGTCCAGCGCGTAGGTCACCGCCAGGCGAAAGGCGAAGGGGTAGTGCGCGCGGGTGTCGGCGTCATCGGTGAGGACCAACGTGCAGGACTTTGGCCCCCTCTGCGCCCAGGCAAACGGCTTGTCGCGCGCGAAGCCGTGCTGGCTCATCGGATAGGTCTGGCCTTGATGGTGCAACCGGTCGCCCTTCAGCCGCCCGACGATCGGGAACAGCAGCGGCGAGTGACGCCGCCATTCCGGGCCGGCCTGCCATAGAAACTCTATGCCGTCGGCATCGCGCAGGGAGACCAGTTCAGCGCCCTGCCCGACGACGGTCGCCGAGATGCCGTCACCGTGAAGCGTCAGGCTGTCTTGTTCCATGCGTCCTCGCGGCTATCAGGCGTGGCCGGCAGGCTAGCAAAGGGCAACGCCTGAACTCAAGAGCGGCAGACCTATATCGCACCTCACTCCGCTGTGATGAACGATCCACCGCGCATGGCAAATGCTGCCTCAAATGAAAAACCGTGGCCGGAGGTTTCCCTCCAGCCACGGCAAGATACGAAATGTTGCCTGCTACGGTCCGGACTACTCGCGTTCGCCAGTGAAGTTCAGCAGCAGCTGGAAGATGTTGATGAAGTTCAGATAGAGCGAGAAGGCACCGAAGACGGCGAGCTTCTGGCGCGATTCCGCGTCGAAATTCTCGGCATACTGTTCTTTGATCGTTTGCGTGTCCCAGGCGGTCAGGCCGATGAATACGGCAATGCCGATCACCGAGATGGCGAACTGCAGTGCGGTCGAGCCGAGGAAGATGTTGACGATGCTGGCGATCACCACACCGATCAGGCCCATGATCAGGAACGACGAGAACTGGGTCAGGTCACGCTTGGTCGTGTAGCCGTAGAGGCTGGTGGCGCCGAACATGGTGGCGGCGATAAAGAAGGTGCGCGCGATGCTGGTTCCGGTGAAGACCAGGAACACGGAGGCGAGCGAAAGGCCCATGACCGCGCAGAAGGCCCAGAACATCGCCTGGGCGCTGGCTGCCGACATGGTCTGCATCTTGAACGAGAACAGCATGACGAAGGCGAGCGGCGCCAGCATCACCACCCATTTCAGCGGGCTGGAGAAGATCGGCACATAGAGCGCCGGCGTCGATGAGATCATGAAGGCGACCAGGCCGGTGACCACCAGGCCGACGCCCATGTAGTTGTAGACGCGCAGCATGTGCTGGCGCAGGCCCTCGTCGAAGATGGCGCCGGTTTGGGCGCCGGCGCCCACGCGATATCCCAGATTGGGGGTGTTCATTTGTGTTCTCCTTTGTGGATCGGTCAGTACAGCGTGGATCGATCAGTACAGCGTGGATCGATCAGTAAAGCGTCTTGGCGAGCGTCTCGGCGGCGCGGTCGAGGTCGTGGACCTCGCTTCGTCCGACCACCGCATAGGCGACCTCGCCGATCTGGAAATAGGCCGAGGAAATGTCGCCCGAGGGCGCGATGGTCGGCTTGACGACGTCGAAGGTTCCGGGCCGGATCGCGAACAGCGACACCAGCCCCATGTCTTTCGTCTCGACCGCCATCTCGACGCTCGGCCCAAAGCGCGACGGATAGATCTGCACGTCACGGACCTTCCAGTCCGCCGGCAGCGACGGCATGACGATGGCAGTCGCGGCGCGAATCTCGCCGGCGTTGTAATTGGGTGCTTCGGGCTGCGACGGCATGCTCTCGCGCACCAGCGTCGTTCTGTGGGCCCGCACCGCTTCGTCGACATAGGCGGGCGGCTGCGGCGAGGCGACGACCTTGGTCACCGACATCGGCCCGATGATGCCGTTCGCCAGCCAGCCGGCGGCAACGAAGGCGGCCACCGCCGCCGCGCGCTGCAACACACCGAAGATGCGGCCGCGCGCAAGCCCCCTCTCCAGCCGCCGCGCGGCATCGGCAGTCGCGGGCCGCGCCATGCCCTTGGAGCCGGCAAGCGCCACGCGCAGTTCATCGCGGGTCCTGAGATCCGACATCACGCGTGCCGCGGCCTCCGGCCGAGCGGACAGAAAAGCCTCGACCTCGATGCGGCGGGTGACGTCGACCTGGTCGTCGACATAGGCGTCGAGGTCGATATCCGTCACGGGATCGACAGTTGCGGTCATGACGGGCCTCCAACGATCTTGAGATGGTTTTTCGCCTTTGCGGGAGCCGCCTCCATCTCGCGCAATGCGGCGCGCGCCCTGCCTATGCGCGACATCAGCGTGCCCAGCGGCACGCCGCTGGCATCGGCGGCTTGGCTGTAGGAAAGGCCTTCGATGGCTACGAGGTGCAGCGCTGAACGCTGTTCTTCCGGCAGGCTGAAAAAGGCCTCGCGCACCTGCGCCAGGCGCACCGAATGCTCCTGCGGCGCCGGGGTGCTGCCCTCGGCAAGATATCCGGCCTGTTCGACGCGCGCGGCTTCAGACCTGCGCGACCGCATTTTGTCGATGAAGGTGTTGTGGACGATCGACAGCAGCCAGGCGCGCAGGTTTCCACCGGAGCGAAAGGTGCCACGCCGTTCATAGGCGCGCACCAGCGCGTCGTGGACGAGATCCTCCGCATCCGTGCTGTTCCGCGTCAGCGAGCGCGCGTAGCGGCGCAGCGAACCGAGCTGTCCTATGATGTCAAAGCGTGGCATCGACGGTTTCATGTCCTGTTTACGGAGCATGTGGGGAATTTAATCCCTGCCCTGCCAATTTTCTTAATCGGGTTCGCTGCAGGACGTCGTTCGCTTCTGATCTCGCCTCATGACCGACTTCACGCCCGACGGAGATTCTCCGGTTCCGGCGCCGTTACACCACAGGCGCGCAAGACCCATCTGCGCCCGTCGCTGCGGAAATCGGTGATGCTGAGCGGCTCAATGTCGATCTTCCAACAGGCGGCGAGCGGGGCACCGAGAACATGTAGGATCGCGGTGCGGACAACGCTGGCATGGGTTATCGCGACGGTGTGGCCGCGCTCGGCGATCAACCCGTCCATCAGGTTCGAGGCTCTGCTCGCGACGTCGGCCAGCGACTCGCCACCATGCGGAGCCGCATCGGGATCGGTGAGCCAGGCGGCGATGCCCTCGGGGTGCTCGGCCTGGATCTCGTCAAAACGCTTGCCGGCCCAGCTTCCATGGTCCTGGTCCGCCAGAAGCGGTTCGATCGAGGCGTCCAACGACAGCGCCCCAGCACTTTGGCGTGCGCGAAGTGCTGGACTTGTCCACACGCGGTCGGCGCGACGCAGTGTTGCGCTCATCGCCTTCGCAAGGGTGATCGAGCGCGGCTCGAGCGGCTCATCCAGCGGAAACGACCCTTGCCGGGTTGCTGCCGTGGCGCCGTTGCAGATCATCGTCAGACGTACGAGCATCCGGCAGCTATCCCTCGATCACACCTCGTTGGCCAGCAATAGCGCCGTCTGAATGATCTCGCCATCGAGTTGCAGCTCTGTACGCCGATGAACCGGCACGGTCGCGCTACCGTGACCGGCAGGCGTTCAGTTGAGGTGCCACCGATGGTCGCTTGGTCGAATGACGATCAAGGCCTTTCGCCGCGCCGCAGCTTGCCTTCAATCGCGGCAATCACCGGCATCAGATCGGCCACGCCCTTGACGACAAAATGCGCGCCGGCGGCAGTGAGCTTGGCCGATGCCTCGGCCCGTTTCATCCTGAACACATCCGGAGCCAGAGCCTGCGTCTCCGCCAGCGTGTGGCCGAAGACATTGCCGGTCACCGCCACGCCGACGGTCCACGCGCCCGCATTGATACCCTCGGCGATACCGACCTCGGTGTCGTCGACCTTGACACACAGCCACGGCGGATAGACGCCGAGTTCGGTCAGTGCTTTCCAGAGCATGAACGGTGTCGGCCTGCCGTCGGGCGTGTCGCCAGTGCACACCAGGCAATCCGGCGAAAAGCCCTGCGCTGCGGCAACCGGCAGGATTTCCGCCATGATGTCGCGCGTGTAGCCGGTGGTGGTGCCGATCTTGAGGCCGCGCTTCCGCAGCGCCCTGACCACATCGACAACACCGGGAATGACATCGGAGAACCGCGCCGCCACAGCCCGGTTCTTCGGCACGAACACATCATAGATTGCGTCGATGTCGGCCTCCGTCGCGATATGACCGTGCTGCTCCGTCCAGGCGGCAGCGATCCTGGGCTGGGCCAGCAATGCTGCGATATGCGGGCGCTTGGCCATTCCCATCGGCCCCCTCGCCTCATCGACGCTGATCGCCACGCCGAATTCAGCGAAGGCCTCGACAAAGACGCCCATCGGCGCCAGCGAGCCGTGATCGACAACGGTGCCGGCCCAGTCGAAGACGACGGCGCGAAGCAAACCGGGGGTGGCCATCATGCGATCTTCCTGGCGTCTGCCGTGGTTGAACCGAAAAGTTCATCGACCACCTCTTCGGCGATCGCGAACGAGGTGCTGGCGCCGGTGCCGCTGGTGATCATGACCAGCCGTACGCCCTCCCGCGGCGCGTCGGCGAACATGGTGCGACCGGTTGCCGAGGCATAGATGCCGGTCCAGCGTTCCAGCACGCGCGGCGGAGGACCGCCAAAGACGGCGCTGAACTCCTCAAGGATGATCTCGTCGACGCGCTCCGAGGCAAACGGATCCGGCGTCACCGCATAGTGATGTGAATCGCCGACCACCAGCGTGCCGTCGGCACTCTGCACGACGATCAGATGCACGCCGTTGTCGAGTGCGTCGCCCTGCTCGGCTTCCAGCCGACGTCGCAAGGCGGTGGCTTCGGGCAAAGCAGCATAGCCGCTGTAACGCGCCAGCCCAAGATCCGACATCACCGCCGCCGGCAACCGGAAGCCGGGATCGGCAAGGCGCATCATCTGCAATTTGCAGCGGGTGACGCCGTATTGCGCGATACGATCGGGGTAAAGCGTGGCCAGGTCGTCACCAGGGCAGACGATCACCTTGTCGGCGAAAACCAGGCCCCGGCTGGTCTCGATGTCAGGCGGCTCGATCTGGTGTACCGCCGTTTCGCGTCGGAATTCCACGCCATGCTTTTCGGCGAGGAAGGCCGCAAGCTGCGGGATGGCCTGACGCGACTCGACACGCACGTCGTGCGGGCTCCACAGGCCGCCGGCAAAATCCTGGCCCGCCAGTTCGGGAAAATCGCTGCGAAGCGCTTCAGGTTCGAACAGCAAACAGCCCTCGCCCATCTCGGTTTGAAGAAATGCCTCGACCACCGCGCGCGCTTCCGGGCGGCGCGCGACGACGACCACGCCGCGCTGGATGACTTCGATGCCGGCGGGCGCGGCCACCTCCAGCCAGATGTCGCGGGATCGCATGGCACGGCGCCATACCTGGCCGCGTTCCTGGCCACTGACGGTCACGAAGCCGAAATTGCGCACCGAAGCGCCGTTGGCCTGGGCGTCACGGTCGATGACGACGACGCTGAGACCACGACGGACTGCGGCGAGTGCATGGGCGAGACCGACAATGCCGGCTCCGACGATGGCGAGATCGAATTTTTCTTGCCGGCTCATCGTCGTTTCACACCATCATTCTCATGCTTCGTCCTGGAAACGCTATTCAAACTACGCCGATGTGACAGGAACGTGTAGGGCGCTCCGCCCTCTCGTACATATAGCCTGCCCGATGCCGGCCAGTGTTAGGGCAATGCTCGATGCGATGCATTCGGGCAGCTTTGCACGGGCTGAAGCGATAGTAAAAGCGCTGGCGAAATGCGTTCGATTTGCGTATCACTCCGCCGCGCCAATGGAACCATTTTCGATGTTTGAAGCCCTGCAGCCCGCCCCCGCCGACAAGATCCTGGCCCTGATCGGCCTTTATCGCGCCGACCCGCGTCCCGACAAGGTCGACCTCGGCGTCGGCGTCTACAAGGATCGCGACGGCAAGACGCCGGTCATGCGCGCCGTGCGCGAAGCCGAAAAGCGGTTGCTGCAGGGTCAGGACACCAAGACCTATCTCGGCCTTGCCGGCGATACCGGATTCAACACTGTGATGGCCAAGCTCGCCTTTGGTCCGGGCGCCGACATGACGCGCATCCGTGCGGCACAGGCGCCCGGCGGCTCCGGCGCGCTGCGGCTGGTGGCGGAACTGCTCAAGCGGACACGCTCCGATGCAACCATCTGGCTGTCGGACCCGACTTGGCCGAACCACATGCCGGTGATGCGCGCCGCCGGCCTGCAGATCCGCGAATACCCCTATTTCGATGCCGCCTCGGGCGCCGTTCGTTTCGACGACATGCTGGCAGCGCTGCGGACGGCAAACAGCGGCGACGTCGTGCTGCTGCATGGCTGCTGCCACAACCCGACCGGCGCCAATCTGGATGCGGCCCAGTGGGCAGCCGTTGCCGATCTGGTCGTCGAGCGCGAGCTGCTGCCGTTTGTCGACATCGCCTATCAGGGCTTTGGCGATGGCCTTGAGGCCGACGCCCTCGGCTTGCGCCTGCTGGCGGCAAAAGTTCCGGAAATGGTCGTCGCGTCGAGCTGCTCGAAGAATTTCGCCGTCTACCGCGACCGTGTCGGCGCGGCGATGGTCCTGGCTAGGGACGGCGCACAGGCCGACGTGGCGATGAGCCAGATGCTGTCGGCGGCGCGCGCCATGTATTCGATGCCGCCGGACCATGGTGCTGCCGCGGTGCGCATCGTGCTGGAAGATGCAGCCTTGCGTGCGGACTGGGAGGCCGAGCTTGAAGAGATGCGCCTGCGCATGCTCAGGCTCCGCGTCCAGTTCGCCGAGGCGCTGCGCCGGCAGTCCAATTCCGACCGTTTCGATTTCGTCGCCAGCCATCGCGGCATGTTCTCCCGCCTAGGCCTCACGGAAGCGCAGGTCGAGCGGCTGCGCGCCGAGCACGGCGTCTACATGGTCGGCGACAGCCGCATCAACGTCGCCGGCCTGCCCGAGGACGGGATGGACGAACTCGCCAAGGCGATCGTTTCTGTCCTCGACTGACGGGGCTCACCTGTGGACAAGGCGCCTTCGCCGGCTGACAGCGTTGGCAGCGCGGGCGGCGGCGCGATAGCATCCACCGTATGACGCCATCAAAAGACATTTCGCGCCTGATCGAGATCATGGCGGCGCTGCGCGTGCCGAAGACCGGCTGCCCGTGGGACATCGAACAGGATTTCTCGACCATTGCGCCCTACACGATCGAGGAAGCCTATGAGGTGGCGGACGCCATCGCGCGCGGCGATCTCGACGATCTGCGCGACGAACTGGGCGACCTTCTGCTGCAGGTCGTCTATCATGCGCAAATGGCCGAGGAAGCCGGCGAATTTGCCTTCCCCGACGTGGTGCAAGCCATCACGACGAAGATGATCCGACGCCATCCGCATGTCTTTGGCGACGAAAAGGCCCGCAGCGCTGGCATGGCCAAGGGCATGTGGGAAAAGATCAAGGCCGAAGAGAAGGCGGAGAAGCGAAGCGCTCGCCTCGCCCGCGGTCTCGATCCGGAAGACAACGGCAAGGGGTTTCTGGACAGCGTGCCGGTCGCCCTGCCCGCGCTGACCCGGGCGCTGAAACTTCAGGAGAAGGCCGCCCGCGTCGGCTTCGACTGGAGCGAGGCGGCGCCCATTCTCGACAAGATCGAGGAAGAGATCGGCGAGTTGCGCGAGGCGCTGGCCAAGGGCGACACCGCCTCGATCAAGGACGAGTTCGGCGACATGCTGTTTGCCGTCGTCAATCTCGGCCGCCACCTCAAGCTCGATTCGGAAGCAGCGCTTAGCGGCACCAACGAGAAGTTCCGTTCACGCTTCCATTATGTCGAGCAAGCCCTGGAAAAATCCGGCAACACGCTGGAAAAGGCGACCTTGTCCGAGATGGAGACGCTCTGGCAGGAAGCAAAGACCGCGAAGTAAGTTGCATTACCCGTTGTTTTTACGACGCAATCTGCTTTCGATCTCTTCGCGGGCGCTTTGTGTGGCCTTGAGCGAGATGGTGGCGCTGCCGTCATCATTGTCGCTTCGCGAAACGACGTCGCCATTGCGATAAAGCCAGTCGACAAGGCCGAACTGTGCCGGCTCGATCGTCACCGTCAGGTCTTCGAGCTCGCCGGCCATCCGTGTTTCGATGATCGCCTTCAGCGCATCGATAC
>NZ_RZRQ01000139.1:0-15088 GCF_003997785.1 Mesorhizobium sp. M7D.F.Ca.US.004.01.2.1
TCCAGCGTGAATCCGGCCTTCAGGCCCGGCAGCATCGGCGTTTCCCTTGCTTTTCTTGGTTTCCTCAAACGCAGGAACGCTAGAGCGGCGGCAAGGGGGCTGCAAGCGAATCATTGCGCCGCTCACGGTTTGGTGCGCCAATTTCATCTTTTTGCGATTTCTCCGGCGCACTTGCATTTCGTCGCACAATTGCCGATATGGAAAGCGGGAGGTTGGTGGTGGACGATCCACTCGCCAACCGGGTCAGGTCCGGAAGGAAGCAGCCCTAACGAGCCCGGAACGGGTCATTGTTCCAGCCTCCCACCTCATCGGCCCCTCTCGCGACATTGACGACGCATTGCAGCGCGGGCGAGACTATGCGCAGGAATCGGCCGCCTTCGGGTGTGGCCATTTGGAGCTTACGGGCGAATGAGCGAAGCCGGAAATTCGGGACCAAAAAGCCTGGAGATAGGCAAGGCCGCCGCCTATCGTGTTCTGGCGCGCAAGTATCGTCCCTCGAACTTCTCCGAACTGGTCGGCCAGGAGCCGACGGTGCGCACCCTCACCAATGCCTTTGCCACCGGCCGCATCGCCCAGGCCTGGATGCTGACCGGCGTGCGCGGCGTCGGCAAGACCACGACGGCGCGCATACTCGCACGGGCCCTGAACTATAAAACCGCCACCGTCGACCAGCCGTCGGTCGACCTTGCCGTGCTCGGCGAGCATTGCCAGGCGATCATGGAAGGCCGCCATGTCGACGTCATCGAGATGGATGCCGCCTCGCACACCGGCATCGACGACATCAGGGACATCATCGAGCGCGTGCGCTACGCGCCGGTCTCGGCCCGCTACAAGGTTTACATCATCGACGAAGTGCACATGCTGTCGACGCAGGCCTTCAACGGCCTGCTGAAGACGCTTGAAGAGCCGCCGCCGCACGTCAAATTCATCTTCGCCACCACCGAAATCCGCAAGGTTCCGATCACCGTCCTGTCGCGCTGCCAGCGCTTTGACCTAAGACGCATCGACGCCGGCGCGCTGGTCGCGCATCTCGCTTCGATCTCGGCCAAGGAAGGCATTTCGGTCGACGACGACGCGCTGGCGATGATCGCGCGTGCCGCCGAAGGCTCGGCCCGTGATTCGCTCTCCATCCTCGATCAGGCGATTGCCCATGGCGCCGGCTCGGTCAGCGCCGATGCGGTTCGGGCGATGCTGGGGCTCGCCGACCGCGCCCGCATCGTCGACCTGTTCGAACATGTGATGAAGGGCGATGTGGCGGCGGCCCTTGGCGAATTCCGCGCGCAGTACGATACCGGTGCCGATCCGGCTGCCGTGCTGACCGATCTGGCCGAATTCAACCATCTCGTCACCAGGCTGCGTTTCGTGCCGACGGCCATCGAGGACGCCTCGCTCTCCGAGGACGAGCGGCAACGCGGCGCGGAATTCGCCAGGACGCTGTCGGTCCGTGTGCTGTCGCGGACATGGCAGATGCTGCTCAAGGGCATTCCCGAGGTGCAGTCCTCCAACCGGCCGGTGAGTGCAGCCGAAATGGTGCTGATCAGGCTGGCGCACGCCGCCGACCTGCCGACGCTGGACGAGGCGTTGAGATCGCTTGAGGGCGCAGCACCGGTGCAAAATGGTGCGCCGCGCCCGAATGGTGCGCCCGCAGGTTCCGGCAATGGCGGTGGCGCCAGCGCGGTGGCGCAGACCCGCATGCCTGCCGGGTCGGGCGGCGCACAGACCATGCGGCTTGTGGAGACCACGCCCGCCCCCGTTGCCTTCGTCGCTCCGCCGGAACCCGTCGTGGAGACGCAATCGGCACCGCTGAAATCGCTGGCCGACATCATTGCCCTGGCTGATGCGCAGCGCGACATCGCCTTCAAGGTGCAGGTCAAGAGCTATATCCGCCTCGTGCGCATCGAGCCCGGCCGGATCGACGTCGGCCTGACCAGCGACGCGCCCAAGATGCTGCTCAACGACCTGACGACAAAGTTGCGCGCCTGGACCGGCCGCAGTTGGCTGGTCTCGCTGTCGAAGGAAGAGGGTGGCCAGACGCTTGCCGAGATGGAATCGGCCAAGCGCGAGAACGCCTTCCTCGATGCCAAGAGCGACCCGACGGTGGCCGCCATCCTGGCCCGCTTTCCCGGTGCCAAGATCATCGACGTGCGCATTCCAGACGCGCCGGAAGCCGAAACGGCCGAGGCCGAAGTGCCGGTCGAGCCCCCGGCTGACGACGACGAAACCTGATCCAGCCACGAATCCGCAAAGGACCCGACCATGAAAGATCTTCTCGGCTTGATGGGCAAGGCGAAGGAAATGCAGGCCAAGTTCCAGGCCATGCAGGACGAGATCGCCACGCTGGAAGCGTCCGGCCAAGCCGGCGGCGGCCTGGTCAACGTGACGCTGACCGGAAAATTCGAGATGAAGTCGCTGAAGATCGATCCCTCCTTGTTCAAGGAGGACGATGTCGAGATATTGGAAGACCTCGTGCTCGCCGCCCACAATGACGCCAAGACCAAGGTCGAGCAGATCATGCAGGAAAAGACCAAGGCGCTGACCGCTGGCCTGCCGATCCCGCCGGGTATGAAACTGCCCTTCTAGCATTCGGCACGGCCATGACCGATGACCCTTCCGAAAGATTGATCGAGCAGCGTATTCGCAACAGGATCTACGAGATCCTGGAAATCCTGGCCGATTGCGACGACGGCGTCGATCTCGTCGGCATCAAGGGGTACTTCAATCTGTTCGAGGATTTCGTCCATCGCCCGTCGATCGAAGCCGGCATATCGGCGCTTTCGAAGGACGAGCGCGCCATCGTGCTGGAGATCGCCGAATTCCTGGAAGCTGCAAGCGAGACAAACCCGGACTTCACCAAGGCCGAGTTCATCGAAAGCGACTGGCCGGCAAAGATCGCGCCGACGGCCAGGGACGCGCGGACGCTGTTCCTCCGGCGCGGCCTGTTTTCGGAGAAGGTTGAGGAGCTTGAGCCTGGCCAGCCGGCCGCGATTGCGGCCGGGCGATAGACCGGTTCCAGGAAAGACGTGACGCGGTTTTCCCGGGAAAAGCGTGTCGCGCTTTCCCTGGGCAATTGCGGCGAAACAAAGAGAGAGCGGTCATCGCTTTTGTGAAATGATGGCTCGATCTATCTGGAAAGCCACGAAATTGTGCCAATTTGGCAACAGTGCGTTGTTAATAACGTTTTGGCCATCATTTTGCCCGAAAGTGTCTCATTCTTGCCGCAGCCTGGGGGCGGGCACGAAGTGAGAGGGTTACCTGTTGATTTCCACGCGATGGAAGACGCCGCTGTTGCTCGGCGCCGTCATTTCACCCCTGTTTTTGGCTGCCTGCAGCCAGACCACTTCGCACGGCATGTCCGTCGCCAGCCTGACCGACGCCATCACGCCGAGTTTCCTGAGCTCGCGGGCCTACAGCCATACGCCGAAGGACAAGGAATGCCTGGAACGGGCGATGTTCTTCGAGTCCAACCGCTCAAGCCGTGATGGCATGGTCGCTGTCGGCACGGTGGTGATGAACCGGCTGCGCTCCGGCAACCACGGCAGCACCATCTGCCAGGTGGTGGGCGAGCCCGGGCAGTTCGCGCCCGGCGTCATGACCAGGTCGATGAATTCGCGGGCGATGCCCGATGTCGAGGAAGCCGCCGATGCCGTGCTCAAGGGCGAGCGCAAGGCCAAGCTCAAGAACACCATGTATTTCCACACCGCCGGGCTGCGCTTCCCCTACAAGAACATGCACTACACCATGGTTGCCGGCGGCAATGCCTTCTATGAGAAGCGCGGCCGCAACTGGCAGCCGCTGCCGGATGAGCCACAGGTCGCCATTGCCTCGGCGGCACCGGAGAAGCCAGCCGCACCGGTGACGCTGGTCGCATCCGCCGAGCCGGCACATCCGGCCAAGACGACAACCGTTCGATCCGCTCCTGCCCAACAGACCTACGTGACCGCGGCCGCCGCGCCGACCGCGAAATCCGCGCGTGTCTCGGAGGAGCCGACGGTGGTGGCGATGCAGGAGCCGATGGAGGAACCGGATGCCGCTCGTTTTGGCGGAACCTTGAACGCAAGGACAAGGGTCATCTCCTCGGTTGAGGACGCGCCGCAAGAGGCGTCGATGGGATTCCAGTCGACGCCTGAGAACACCGACGCCATCGGCGCGATGATTGTCAGCCAGGGCCGGCCGCTCGAAGCCAACTGAACGAATCGCACTCCATAGGGTCCGCCAATTCAACATGGCGGATCCAGTGCTGGGCTGTTTCAAAGCGCGCTGAAAAATCCTAGATCAGAGCGATGTCCAAGCGAATCGCCGGTCCCGAGATCGAACGCCTGATCCAGCTCCTGGCCAAGGTGCCGGGGTTGGGTCCCCGTTCGGCCAGGCGCGCCGCCCTGCATCTGATCAAGAAGAAGGAACAGCTGCTGTCGCCGCTGGCTGCCGCCATGGCCGAGGCGGCCGACAAGGTGCGCATCTGCTCGACCTGCGGCAATGTCGATACATCGGACCCTTGCATGATCTGCACCGATCCGCGCCGTGATGCCGGCACCATCATCGTCGTCGAGGACGTCTCGGACCTGTGGGCGCTGGAGCGCGCGGCGGCGATGAATGTGCGCTACCACGTGCTCGGCGGCACGCTGTCGCCGCTCGACGGCATCGGCCCCGATCAGCTCAACATGCGCTCACTGGTCGATCGCGTCGCCGGTGGCGAGGTCAAGGAGATCATCCTTGCCGTCAACGCAACGGTGGAGGGCCAGACGACCGCGCATTACCTCACCGACCAGTTGTCCGGCTTCGACATCAAGGTGACGCGCCTTGCGCATGGCGTGCCGGTCGGCGGTGAACTCGACTATCTCGACGAAGGCACGCTGGCCGCGGCGCTACGCTCGCGGACGGCGTTTTGACGCAATTGGCCGGCAGGAGAAGCAAAATGATTCCTGCTTTTATGAAATCCGCCCTCGTCTTTGCCTGCCTCGTCTTTGCGGCGATGGTTTGGGCCGCTCCCGCCTCCGCTGCAATGATCGACGATCAGTTCCGCGCCTGGCTGCAAAACGACCTCTGGCCGCAAGCCAAGGCGAAAGGCATTTCCAAAAAAACCTTCGATGCCGCCTTCGATGGCATCAAGCCCAATCTGAAGCTGCCCGACCTGGTCAAGCCGGGCGAGAAGGCGACCACGCCGCAGAAACAGCACCAGGCCGAATTCGGCTCGCCCGGCGCCTATTTCGCCGACAAGACGGTTGGCGCGGTAACGGCAGGCGGACGCGCGCGTGAAGTCACCAATGCCAGGACACTTTCGGCCATCGAAAAGCGCTATGGTGTGCCGGGCGAAGTGCTGCTGGCGATCTGGGGCCGCGAGACCGGCTTCGGCGCGGCGAAGATGCCTTACGACGCTTTCGAGGTGTTGGGCACCAAGGCGTTCATGTCGACCAAGAAGGATTTCTTCCGCACCGAACTGCTTGCGGCACTCGAGCTGGTCGAGCGCGGGCTGGCCCCTGTCGGCGCGATGAAATCGTCCTGGGCCGGTGCGCTCGGCCAGCCACAATTCATGCCGACATCGTTCCTGAAACATGCCGTCGATTTCGACGGCGATGGCCGCGTCGACATTTGGAACTCGACGCCGGACGTGCTGGCCTCGATCGCCAACTATCTCGTCCATTATGGCTGGGTGAAGGGCCGCGGCTGGGGTTTCGAGGTGACCGTGCCGGAGACGGTTTCCTGCGCGCTGGAAGGTCCGGACCAGGGCAAGAAAATCTCCGAATGGGCGGCAATGGGCATCAAGCGTATTGGCGGAAAACCGTTTCCGGCCAGTGAGCTGAAGGCCGAAGGATTTTTGCTGATGCCGGCCGGGCGCAGCGGCCCGGCCTTTATCGCCACACCGAATTTCTATGTGCTGAAGGAATACAACACCAGCGACCTCTACGCGCTGTTCATCGGCCATGGCGCCGATCGTATCGCCCATGGCGATCAGAATTTTGCCGGCAGCTGGGGCGCGGTCGGCGGGCTGCACCGCTCGGACATCGCCGCCCTGCAGCGGGCGCTGGAAGCCAAGGGCTATGATGTCGGCAGCGCCGATGGCCTGCCCGGCTTCAAGACCCGCCGTTCGATCGGCACATGGCAAGCCAAGAACGGCCGGGCCGCTACCTGCTTCCCTGACGCCGACCTGGTCGCAGTGCTGAAATAGCTCCGGAATTAGTAGATTTTTCTCGATCGGCAGCCTCGATTGGCTGGCCTATGCGTCGACACCCCACCGGCCTTTCTGGCCCAATGAGCCGTCGTATAAATGCTCGTTGCCCGCCACGGGGCCGCCGGATATGGTGTTGACCAACTGGACAAAAACCGCAACGGTAAGAGATCAGAGGGGCCGTCTCCAGGCCCCGAAAAAATTCCACAACCCTGAGCCGGGAACTCAGGTCAACAAACAACAAAACAGGGAACAATCACCATGATGATGGAAAAGTTTGCTCTACGCTCCCGCTTCTTGCTCGCGGGTGCAGCCATGTCCGCGCTGCTTCTGGCCGGCGCGCCGGCTGGCGCGGTCACGCCCGCCGATACGCTGGTCGAAGGTTTCGCGATCGACGACATCATCTCCATGGATCCGGGCGAGGCGTTCGAGCTGTCGACCGCCGAGGTCACCGGCAACACCTATGATCTGCTGGTCCGTCTCGACCTCAGCGACACTTCCAAGGTCAAGGGCGACCTCGCCGAAAGCTGGACCGTCTCCGACGACGGCCTGACCTACACCTTCAAGCTCAAGCCCGGCCTCAAATTCGCTTCCGGCAATCCGATCACCGCGGCCGACGTCGCCTGGTCGTTCGAGCGCGTCATCAAGCTGGACAAGAGCCCGGCCTTCATCATCGGCCAGTTCGGCATCAGCGGCGACAACGTCACCGAAAAGGCCAAGGCTGTCGACGACGGCACCTTCCAGTTCACCGTCGACAAGGCCTATGCGCCGAGCTTCGTTCTGAACTGCCTGTCGGCAACGGTCGCTTCGGTGGTCGACGCCAAGGTGGTCAAGGAACATATCGCTGCGGTCACGCCAAGTGCCGACTACAAATGGGACAATGACTTCGGCAATGCCTGGCTGAAGACCGGCTATGCCGGCTCCGGTGTCTTCAAGCTGCGCGAATGGCGCGCCAACGAGGCTGTCGTTCTCGAGCGTAACGACAATTACTACGGCGAAAAGGCCAAGCTTGCCCGCGTCATCTATCGCAACATGAAGGAAAGCTCGGGCCAGCGCCTGGCGCTCGAAGCCGGCGATATCGACGTTGCCCGCAATCTCGAGCCGAACGACCGTGACGCCATCGCCAAGAACGCCGATCTCACCACGACCAGCGCGCCGAAGGGCACGGTCTACTACATCAGCCTCAACCAGAAGAACGCGAACCTCGCCAAGCCCGAAGTACGCCAGGCGTTCAAATATCTGGTCGACTATGACGCGCTGAGCACGACCATCCTCAAGGGCATCGGCGAGATCCACCAGACTTTCCTGTCCAAGGGCGTTCTCGGCGCCATGGACAGTAATCCCTTCAAGCTCGACGTCGCCAAGGCCAAGGAACTGTTGGCTAAAGCCGGCTTGCCGGATGGCTTCAGCGTAACCATGGATGTACGCACCGGCCAGCCGACCACCGGCATGGCGGAATCGATTCAGCAGACACTGGGACAGGCGGGCATCAAGCTGGAGATCATTCCCGGCGACGGCAAGCAGACGCTGACCAAGTACCGCGCCCGCAACCACGACATCTATATCGGCCAGTGGGGCCAGGATTATTTCGATCCGAACTCAAACGCCCAGACCTTTGCCTCGAATCCGGACAATTCGGATGCCGGCAAGTCCCACACACTGGCCTGGCGCAATGCCTGGGACATTCCGGATCTGACCAAGGAAACCGAAGCGGCCCTGCTGGAGAAGGATTCGGGCAAGCGCGCCGACATTTACAAGGATCTGCAGCAGAAGATCCTCGACACCAGCCCCTTCGTCATCATCCATCAGCAATTGGAAGTGGCTGGGCTGCGCAAGAACCTCAAGGGTTTCGCGCTTGGCCCGAGCTTCGACACCAACTTCGTCGGCCCGGTCTCCAAGGAGTGATGCCGGCGGACGCGCCGCATGAGCGCGGTTGAAAACGAGGCGGGGCGCGGCAGCGCCCGCGCCGTCGCCATTGCATCATCGCTCGGCCGTTTCCTGGTCATCGCGATAACGACCTATCTTGGTCTTCTCGCGGTGACCTTCTTCATCGGCCGTGTCATCCCGATCGACCCGGTGCTGGCGGTGCTCGGCGACCGGGCGCCGGCCAATGTCGTCGAGCGTACGCGCCGCGAAATGGGTCTCGACCTGCCGCTGATCGAGCAGTTCTATATCTATGTCAAAAATGCGCTGAGCGGTGATTTCGGCATTTCGGTGCTGACCACCAATCCTGTCATGACCGACATTCGCCGAGCGTTGCCGGCAACGACGGAACTGGCGACGCTGGGGACGCTGATCGGTGCGCTGTTCGGCGTGCCGCTTGGCGTGCTGGCCGCGGTCAGGCGCGGCAGCCTCATCGACCAGATAGTGCGCGTCATCGGCCTGATCGGCTATTCCGTGCCGATCTTCTGGCTCGGGCTGCTGGCACTGGTCCTGTTTTACGCCAAGCTGCAATGGGTCGCCTTCCCGGCGAGGCTCGACGTCGTCTACGAATACACCTTCACGCCGATCACCGGCTTCTACCTTCTCGACTCCGCGATGCAGGGGCAGTGGGACGTCTTTTACGACGCCTTCCGCCACATCATCCTGCCGGCCTCGCTGCTCGGTTATTTCTCGCTTGCCTATATCAGTCGCATGACACGCTCGTTCATGCTCAACGAGTTGACGCAGGAGTACATCGTCGCGGCGCGCGCCAAGGGCCTGTCGGAAACCCGCATCATCTGGGGCCACGCTTTGCGCAACGCGGCGGTGCCGATGGTGACGGTGATCGCGCTCTCCTATGCCGGGCTGCTCGAAGGCTCGGTGCTCACGGAAACCGTCTTCTCGTGGCCGGGCATCGGGCTCTACATCACCAACTCGCTGCAGAACGCCGACATGAATGCCGTGCTCGGCGGCACCATCGTCATCGGCTCGGTCTTCATCGCCATCAACCTTCTCTCCGACCTGCTCTACCGGGTGCTCGATCCGAGGACGAAGTCCGCATGAGCGTCGAGACCATCCAGAGCCGTCGCGACTGGCTGCTCAGCGAGCGGCCGGCCTCGCGTACCCAGGCGAGGCTCGGCCGCGCCTATGTGGCGTGGCGGCGCTTTTCCGCCAACCGGCTGGCGTTTCTCGGCCTGCTCATCATCATTGCCCTGCTGGTCGTTGCCGCGCTTGCCGGCGTGCTGGCACCTTATTCGCCGACATTCGGCGATCTGAAGAACGCACGTCTGCTGGCGCCGAGCGCCGAGCATTGGTTCGGCACTGACGATCTCGGCCGCGATATCCTTTCGCGCATTCTCTACGGCTCGCGCTGGACGCTTTATGTGGTCATCCTGGTCGCCATCATCGCCGCACCCATCGGCCTTCTGGTCGGCACCGTTGCCGGCTATGCCGGTGGCTGGACCGATGCCGTCCTGATGCGCATCACCGACATCTTCCTCGCCTTCCCCAAGCTGATCCTGGCGCTGGCTTTTGTCGCAGCGCTCGGGCCCGGCATCGAGAATGCGGTGCTGGCCATCGCCATCACCTCCTGGCCGCCTTACGCCCGCATCGCGCGTGCCGAGACGCTGACGGTGCGCAATTCCGATTACATCAAGGCGGTGCAACTGATGGGCGCCTCACCCTTCCGCATCGTGCTGCGCCACATCATGCCGCTGTGCATCTCCTCGCTGATCATCCGGGTGACGCTCGACATGGCCGGCATCATCCTGACCGCCGCCGGGCTCGGTTTCCTTGGCCTCGGCGCGCAGCCGCCGCTGCCGGAATGGGGCACGATGATCGCTTCGGGCCGCCGTTTCGTGCTCGACCAGTGGTGGGTGGCAGGTGCGCCGGGCTTCGCCATCCTGATCGTCAGCCTCGGCTTCAACCTGCTCGGCGATGGCCTGCGCGACGCGCTCGATCCGCGGAGCGGCGACCAATGAGCGGGGAGACAAAGACGCTTCTCGACGTCGACGATCTGCGCGTCAGTTTCCCGACCCGCACCGGGTTGATCGAGGCGGTGCGCGGCGTCTCCTTCTCGCTCGGCCGCGAACGGCTCGGCATCGTCGGCGAATCCGGCTCCGGCAAATCGCAGACCGGCCGCGCCATCATGGGCCTGACGCCGCCGCAGGCGCGGATATCGGCCAACAAGCTCGCCTTCGACGGCATCGACCTGCTGGCCGCATCGCCACGCGAACGCCGGAAGCTGCGCGGCAAACGCATCGCCATGATCCTGCAGGATCCGAAATACTCGCTCGACCCTGTAATGAGCATCGGCCGCCAGATCGTCGAGACTCTGCGCACCCATGAAATGGTCGGCAAAGCCGAGGCGCGCGACCGCGCGCTGGCAATGCTGGAGGCGGTGCAGATCCGTGACCCGGCCCGCGTCTTCGACCTGCATCCCCATGAAGTGTCGGGCGGCATGGGCCAGCGCGCCATGATCGCCATGATGCTGATCGCAGGACCGGAAATGATGATTGCCGACGAGCCGACCTCGGCGCTCGATGTCACCGTGCAGCTCGACGTGCTCGGCATCCTCGACCGGCTGGTCAGCGAGCGCGGCATGGGGCTGATCTTCATCTCGCACGATCTGCGCCTGGTCTCGTCCTTCTGCGACCGCGTCATCGTCATGTATGCCGGCAAGGTGGTCGAGCAGCTCAAGGCCTCCGAACTCGGCCGCGCCCAGCATCCCTACACGCGCGGCCTGCTCAACTGCATGCCCAAGATCGGCGCCGACCGTCACCCGCTGCCGGTGCTCGATCGCAAGCCGGAGTGGGCGGCATGACTTCTGCGATTGCCGTCGACAGGCTGGAAGTGATCTTCGACCGTTTTCGCGCGCTGAAGGGCGTCAGCCTCGACGTGCAGCCGGGCGAATCTTTCGGCCTGGTCGGCGAATCCGGCTCCGGCAAATCGACGCTGCTCAGGGCCATCGCCGGCCTCGCGCCGGTCGCATCGGGCAGCATCACCGTCAATGGCAAGACGCTCGGCACCCGCCGCGACAAGGCTTTCTACCGCGAAGTGCAGATGGTCTTCCAGGATCCGTACGGTTCGCTGCACCCACGCCAGACCGTCGACCGCCTGCTGCAGGAGCCGCTTGCGATCCATGGCTTTGCCGATGGCGAAAAGCGCATCCAGCGGGCGCTCGACGAGGTCGGCCTCGGCAACGGTTTTCGCTTCCGCTACTCGCACCAATTGTCGGGCGGCCAACGCCAGCGCGTGGCGATCGCGCGTGCCTTGATCCTCGAACCGTCGATCCTGCTGCTCGACGAGCCGACCTCGGCGCTCGACGCCTCGGTGCAGGCGGAGGTGCTCAATCTGCTGGAAGAGATCCGCCGGCGGCGCAAGCTGACCTTCCTCATGGTCAGCCACGACCTCGCCATCATCACCCATATGTGCGAACGGCTGATGGTGATGCAAAGCGGCGAGGCGGTGGAGAATCTGGCGGCGGCCGACCTTGTCGAGCGTCGCGTGACCAAGGACTATACGCGCAACCTGCTGAGAGCGAGCGACGGGTTTGTGAGAACCGCCTGAATTCGTCGTCCTGTGTGCAGAACCAACCGTTTTCAGGGATTCCGATGGAGGAATGGAAGTTTGCGGATCCGCCCAACCTCGCGGTGTTATCGGACAAGAGCCTATTTAGACGTGGCGACTGGATCGCATACGTTGTGCATGAAGATGATGACGACGACAGCTACAACGACGAAGGTGGCAGTTAGCAATTCTACAGCAGCGATACTCGAGATTGGGATGAACGCGAGATAATGCGCGTAGGCCTGCAAGAGGTGGTTCAACTGGATGAAACCATCCTGGAGTTGGCCGATTTGCCGAAAGGTTGGCGTGCTCGGCGTAGTTCCAAATCGTCACCGTGGCAACGCGCCAAGTCACGCCCCGTACCCTCCAACGACAACGAATGACCCGGCAAAGCCTTAAGTCTGAGCTTGCACCGGTTCGCCGCTCTCCACGGGTGGCTCGTCCCGGCCTTTCGGCTCCTTGATCCTGAACCACGTCACATAAAGCGCCGGCAGGAACAGCAGCGTGATCGCCGTGCCGGCGATGATGCCACCCATCATGGCATAGGCCATCGGCCCCCAGAACACTTCGCGCGCGATCGGGATCAGCGCCAGGCTGGCGGCCGCCGCCGTCAGGGCGATCGGCCGCATGCGGTGTTCGGTGGCCTCGATGACGGCAGCCCAGCGATCCTTGCCCTCCCGGACAAGATCCTCGATCTGCACGATCAGGATGACCGAGTTGCGGATCAGGATGCCGATCAGCGCCAGCACGCCGAGAATGGCGACGAAGCCCAGCGGCGCCCCGCTCGGCACCAGCGCGGCCACCACGCCGATCAGGCCGAGCGGCGCCACGGCGACGACCAGGAACAGGCGCTGGAAGCTTTGCAACTGCACCATCAGGATCGTTGCCATGACGAACAGCATCAACGGCACCACGGCGGCGATCGGTCCCTGGCTTTTACCGCTTTCCTCGACCGAGCCGGCGGTCTCGATGGAATAGCCCGGCGGCAGCTTGGCGATGAAGGCATCGACCGATGGTTTCAGTTCGTTGACGACCGTGGCCGGCAGCACGTCACCGACCAGGCCGGCCCGCACGGTGATCGTCGGAATACGGTCGCGCCGCCACACTGTTGGTTGCTCCAGATCGTAGCGGAAGTTGGCGACGGCGGCGAGAGGAATGGCCTCGCCGGTGCTGGTCGGCAGCTGCATGTTCTGCAACGTCTCGATCGAGCCGCGTTCGGCCCCGCGCGAGCGGGCCACGACATTGATCAGGTAGGTGGCGTCACGCACTTGCGTGATGGTAGCGCCGCCGACGGTGCTGTTGAGCGCGCTGGCGATGTCGGAAGAGGTGATGCCAAGCTGGCGTGCCTTGTCCTGCAGCACGTCGACCCTCAGCACGCGTTGCGGCTCGTTCCAGTCGAAGGTCGGCGCGGCAAGCTTGGGGTTGGCGGAAATCATACCGGCGAATTGCTGCGCCAGCCCGCGCACCGTCTGGATGTCGGGACCGCCGACACGATATTGCACCGGACGGCCGACCGGCGGTCCGAGCTCAAGCGGCTTGACGAAGGCGTCGGTGCCGACGAATTCCTCGCGCAGCAGCTTCTCCAGAGCCGGCTTCACCCGGTTGCGAGCTTCGATACTCTTGGTGACGACAACGGTCTGGCCGAAATAGGGGTTGGCCGGCTGCACGTCATAGGCCAGCACGAAGCGCACCGCGCCCTGGCCGATATAGGACGAGAAATGGTCGATGTCGGGATTGCCGACCAGCGCCCGCTGCTCGAACCGCTCCATCTGGTCGCGTGTGTCGGCGATCGAGGAATTCTGCGGCAGGTTCCAGTCGACGATCAGCTCCGGCCGATCGGACGGTGGAAAAAACTGCTGCTGTACCAGGCCGAAGCCGGCGATCGAGGCGGCAAACAACAGCACCGTGGCGATGATGGTCAGCCAATGATGGCGCACCGAGCCGACAAGCACGCGCCTGAACAGCGAGGTGAGGCGGCCGGGCTGGTCGTGATGCTTCGTCTTCATCGTTGCCGGCAAGATGGTGACGCCTAGCAGCGGCGCGAACAGCACCGCCACGATCCATGACACCAGCAGCGACACGGCGATGACGACGAACAGGGTGAAGGTGTATTCACCGGCCGCACTGTTGTTGAGGCCGATCGGGATGAAGCCGGCGACCGTCACCAGCGTACCGGTCAGCATCGGGAAGGCGGTCGAGGTGTAAACATAGGTCGCCGCTTTGCGCAGATTGTCGCCGACCTCCAGCCGCGCCACCATCATCTCGACCGCGATCATGGCGTCGTCGACCAGGAGGCCGAGCGCGATGATCAGCGCGCCGAGCGAAATGCGCTGCAACGATATCCCGAGATATTCCATGACGGTGAAGGTGATGGCCAGCACCAGCGGGATCGACAGCGCCACGACGAAGCCGGCGCGCATGCCGAGGCTGATGAAGGACACCGCGAGCACGATCGCCACCGCCTCGAACAGCGCGCGCGTAAAGCCCGAGACTGCCTCCTCGACGATGACCGGCTGGTCTGCGACCAGATGCACACCGACGCCGACCGGCAGGTCGGCCAGCACCTTGTTCATCTCCTGGTGCAGCGCCTCGCCGAATTTGAGCAGATTGGCGTTGGGTTTCATGCCGATGGCGAGTCCGATCGCATCCTGGCCGTTGAAGCGGAACAGCGCCGCCGGCGGATCGACATAGCCGCGGGTGATGGTGGCGACATCGCTCAGCCGGAAGAAGCGGTCATTGACGCGCAGATTGATGGCGCGAAGGCTGTCCTCGGAGGTGAACTGGCCGCCGACGCGCACGCTGATGCGCTCCGGGCCGGACTGGATGACGCCGGACGGCGTGATCGCGTTCTGCGCTTGCAGGCTGGCGACAATCGCTTGCTGGTTGAGGCCAAGGGCCGCGATCTGGCGGGTCGAGAATTCGAGATAGATCGCCTCGTCCTGGGCGCCGACCAGATCCACCTTGCCGGCATTCGGTACGGTCAGGATCTTTGTGCGGACATCCTCGACATAGTCGCGCAGCTGGCGCGGCGTCAGCCCGTCCGACGTGAAGGCATAGATGTTGCCGTAGACGTCGCCGAAGCGGTCGTTGAAGAACGGTCCCTGCACGCCTTGCGGGAACTGCGCCTTGATATCGTTGACCATGTTGCGCACCTGAATCCAGTTCGGCACGACATCGCGCGCCTTGGTGGTATCCTTCAGGTTGATGAAGATGACGGTCTGGCCGGCGGTGGTGACCGATTTGGTGTAATCGAGACTGTCGAGCTCCTCGAGCTTCTTCTCGATGCGGTCGGTCACCTGACGCAGCGTCTCGTTGACCGAGGCTCCAGGCCAGTTGGCCTGGATGATCATTGTCTTGATGGTGAAGGCCGGATCTTCCTCGCGGCCGAGGTTGAGATAGGAGAACACGCCGGCCAGACCGTCATCTTCATCAACC
>NZ_RZRQ01000013.1:0-42535 GCF_003997785.1 Mesorhizobium sp. M7D.F.Ca.US.004.01.2.1
GTGTGAATGCAGGTGTCGAAAATCACCAGCATCGGACGGCCGTCTTCGTCACCTGTCAGGCGACCGCGCAGTTGATCCCATCCGCCCATGGCGCCGCGACCGGCCGTCCGCTTGTTGTCGGCCTTGCGGAAGGTCGATCCATTGGAACCGGTCGTTCCCCGGGCCATGCGCTCGGCGAGCGAGGGGCCACCATCCTGGGCGAACGCAGCGGGATCGAGCACGCCATAGACGATGATGTCATCGTAATCGCGTTGCCTGACGCCAGCGCCGACGGCTTCCGCGTGCAGCTTCAGGCCGACATCGGGCAGATACTTGCCGGACTTGTCGACCTTCACCCCATACCATTCGCGGTATTTGACCAGGGCGCCACGCGGAATGACGACGCCGGGCGCAATGATCGTGTCGTCCGACGCCACCGCATACCAGCCAAAGGCGAAAGGCTTTGCGCTACCCCAGTCACCAGCGCGGAAGCGGATCCAGTGATCGGGAAGCGTGAAGGGCTTCACCACATGCCGCCGACGTTCGAAGTTGTCGAAATAGGCTCCCTCGACAACATCCCAGTCGCCATATCGCATGGCGCGGACCAAGCTTTCCGACCCAAGACCCATCAGCCGGTTTTCGTAGCCGGGGTCGTTGTCGTTCATGCTCGGATTGTCTTCGAGCTGGGCCGGGATGAACTGCCGCCGCATACCGCCTTCGCTGGGCTCGGTCGTGTAGACCCTCATCGCCTTGGCGCCGTCGATGAACGTGACCTTGACGAACTGGTGGCCGATTCCGCCCGGGTTCGCGCCGCATAGGATGCGCGGGAATCGGCCGGCGTACTTCGCGGGAAGCTTTATGCCGACCATGCGGACGCGGTTGCGGAGGAACCGGTAAATCACCTCCGTGAAGTGGGTCAACTCGTCGATCAGCAGGACGTGGATTTCGGCGCCCTGATACTTGAAACGGTCCTTCTCGTCCTTGCAATGGCAGAGGTAGATCCTGGACCCGTTCCAGAACCGAATTTCATCCTCGACGATGGAGCAGAAGCCGCATTCCACCCAGCCGGCGAGCAACGCGCGAAAGCCTTGCGGGCCTTCCATGTGGTTCTTGATCAGGTCTTCCCGAATTCGACGGAATAGATAGACCTGAAGCCCCGGAATTTCCGAACACCACGTTATCGCGGCAGAGCGCATCAGATGCGACTTCCCGCCCCCCGCTGCCCCGCCATAGAGCGCTTCGGTTGCTTCCGTCTCGAATGCCAGGGCCTGCTTGTCGTGCAGGTCCAGATTGATCTCAGCGCTTGCTGAGGCGGACATTGACCACCGGGACAAGCGGCGCGCCGTCCTTACCGGTATGCTCGACGCGTTCCTTGAACATGCCCAGATGCTTGCCGAGGTCGACCAGCGCGCCTTTCTTGTCGTGAAGCTTGATCTTCACGCCGCCGGTTGCGGTCTGGCTGACTTCGGAAATCGCGGCTGCGGTGTCGTCGTCCAGTTCGTCACTCGCCACCATCTGCACAGTGTTCGTGACGGCCGTTCGGATCACCAGGACATCGCCGCCGTCCGGATTATCTTGTTCGATGATGAGGGCACTCTGCCACTTGATCGCCTTGCGAATGTCCGAAAAGCCGATCTTCGCCAGTTCGGCGACGATGCGCTCCTGAGTGACGCCAAGCTTTTTGGCGATGGCTTCCTGCCTGGCTGCAATGGCAGCGGCGACACCAACATTCCCTAACAGGCGCGGACCCTGCACATCTGCGGTCAATTCGCTGTAGCCGGCCCGCTTTGCCGCCTGTGTGGCGTTCAGGTCGATCATGAATTCGTCGACGAAGCGCGCTTGCTTCGGGGTCAACTCGTTTGCGGGCATAGATGGTCTCCCCGGTCTGAGCGGGTGCAAGTTTGTAGAAATGTCACCGCCATGGTTTGCTGCATGAGCGATGTTCAACGCGCATCTTCGCTGGGGGCCCTATGGCGGACGCGAAATACTACGTCTTCAGAGAAGGTGATCGTTGGAAGGTCCGGTACGACGGAGAGGTCTACTCATACGTTTCGAACGTCGCCGCTGTCGTGGCAGCAATCAGAGGGGCGAAGGTCGCCGCGTCGCACGGGCACGTGGCAGAGGTCCTGGTTCAAGGCGCCGACGGCAAATGGCGCACCGAATGGCCTTCCGAGTAGATCGCCGTCTTTTCGCTTTCCCGGTCCAAAACGACCGCAGCCACCTTGCCGGCCGATTCTCCCGGTCTGAGACGGTGCAGATTCCTGGAACAAAGGATACGTTGCGCGGTTACAGACATTAGCGGAGGCTAATGGGATGCTACTTGCCATATGCAGTGCGACGGCGGCTGCTGTCCTCGGGGCCAAGAGTTCCGAGGCGGAAATTCTTGGGGTGGTTGACCTCACGAGCAAAACGGAAGGCCAGATCACCACGCGGCTCGGGGAGGCCATTCAGTTCGTGGCTAACGCTTCGGTTCTTGGATATGACGTCCGAGGAGCGATGGTGTTCTACGGCGAACCGGGGACCCCCAGCTTAAGGGCCAAAGACTGCGAACGGTTGTGGGCACAATATGGGGCTGCCCTGCTTCAGCCATAGTATCGGGGCTACCGAGGCCGGCTAGTCGAAAGCACTATGTGGAACTGAGCGCGTTTCGGTTACGTTAGGCCTCACTAATGAAGGAGGCGGGGATGAGGTTCATTGCGATCCAAGAACCGACCGACTACTGGATGGTGTACGATCTAGTTTCCGAACTTCCAGCTGAGATTGCCGGCAGAGTGCTCATTGGGCTTGCGCGGGATGAAGCCGAGATGTTGCTCTGGCGACTCCAAACTCCAGCGGGAAGACAGCGACTGACGGTTTCTACACCGGCACCTTGGCGAATTGCCGTATGAGCAGGCTGAAGCGAGCAGTCCAAGTGCGCCCTGATCCAGCATAGGCGCGCCCCAGCAGGCTGGGAATCAGCCAGGAAGGAACTGGTCGCTAAACGCAGCGTTAGGCCTCCAGTCAATGGAGGAATGTCATGGACGACGATCTGCGCCAGAAATTGAAAGAACTCAGCACCAGCATGCAAACCAGGGCGGCAGAACTCGCATTGCCCGGCGGGAACACCGATATTTCCGCGCTGATGTCAGGTATTGCGGTCACCCTTGAAGCCCTCTTGGTAATTGCCGAGGAGAGCAAGACACCACGGTCCGGCCCCTCTGTGGAGCCTGCAACCTCCATTTCTGAATCTGATGGAAGTGGCGGCGACTGAACGCCCTCGTCACCCCGGTCTGGAACGCTTCGTAACGCCACGTAACGTTACATCACTGTGACATGTTGACGGTTCACGTGACCAACGTTTGCAAACAGCAGCTAACGTTTGAATTTCTGGAATATGTCCCTGAGCGCGGGGGCGGCGAAATCTTGCCCCCGCATCGGCCCGGCGAGTGATCCGAAGATCCCGCTCAGTCAGCCGCAAATCGCCTATGTGTGGTATTACGCTACCTTCGCCAGATTTTCAAGTTCTATCGATGTTGGCACCGCTCGGCCGAAGATCGAGACCAGCACCTTTGCCTTCCGATTGTCCTTCACCGCGTCGATGAGGCCTTCCAGCCCGAGGAACTGGCCTTCGGCGATCCTCACCTTGTCGCCAGCGTGGAGCCGGTAGCCATCTTCGCGGGTTTCATCAAACGCGCCGCTTTCCACCGCCCGGCGAATCCGCACGACCACATCGTCATAGACGGGCACCGGGAAGCCCTGGACACGCAGCACCTTGTTGATGCCATCGATATCATCCAGCTCAGAGCAGCGATCCGGTGACCCTAGGCGAACGAACCCGTAGCGCACGAACAGCGGGAAGTCCTTCATCATCCATTTCTTCGTCCGGTGATGCTTGATTTCCTTGCGCCAGAACGGCCAGAAAACTTCGTAGCCGGCGCGCAGCAGTTCATCGCGCGCCTTGCGCTCAGTCGACGGCGCCGATTCCACCACATACCAGAGGTTAGCTTGCGCGCGCTGGTTCATTCGCTACACCGAATATTGGAGTTGCTGTTTGATCAGATCGAGAGGCGTGACTTCCACAGGGACAGCCTCTTCGCGCCCCTGCCCCGCCAGCTCGTCGGCCCGCTCATTGCCCACGGCGCCGGCATGGCCCTTTACCCACTGGACCTTGACGAATTGCAGTTCATCGCGCGCCCTGTCGATCGCCTGCCATAGGGCAAGGTTCGCGATAGACTGGTTTTTCTCGCTGGCGTTTTCGCCCTTGCGCTTCCAGCCCTTGGCTTTCCAGCCCGGAACCCACTCGTTCAGGCCTTTGACCGCATACTGGCTATCGCAGTAGATCACCACAGGCTCAGCCGGCGCCGAGGCCGCGACCCAGGCCAATGCCATCAGCAGGCCGGTCAGTTCCATGGTGTTATTTGTGGCAGTGGCCGCGCCGCCGAAGCTGGCATCAATCTCAACGCCGTCCTTATACGCTGCAAAGCCCCACCCGCCGACGCCGGGATTAGGTTCGCAGCACCCGTCACAGTAGATCACCAGCGCATCGGCCGGCATCTCATGCGTCTGTCCGTGCGCCGGCTTTGCCTTGCCCTTTTTCTTCGGCGCGAACGGTTGACCGCGTGTCGGCACCGGCCGAGGCGTAGCCGCACCAGTGCAGATGATATCCTGCAGCTTCTTGAGCAGCGGGAAATGCGAAGCCGAGCGATCAGCCGGAAACTTAATGCGCTGGTCGCTCAGCTTCTGGACAAAGAACGCGGCTTGACGCTCGCTGACGATCGACTTGGTGTCGACCCCTTGAGCTACGAGCCATTTGCGCAGCGGTTCGAGGCCCGCCGGCCAAACGTATTTCATGTGGTCTTTTCCTTTCACAATGCACCGTTCGTTTCAGGTCGAGGACAGTGACTGATCCGGCCAAAAACCTCGTCGGCGAAAGCCCTTAGTTCCCTCTCGATGACGTCATCGGCCAAGCCGGCCGACACCATCTGGGTTCGCATACCTGCAATCACCTGTTTCCAGTACTGGTCGGCACCCTTTCCGGATCGATCGGACAGAACTTCGACGGTTCGACGGATCTTTCCGACACGGCGGTTTGTCGGGAAGGGAAGGATGTCACACGATGCATCAGTGATCGGCTGTGCGCTCAGACTCCGCATCGATATCCCCTCCGATATATGTATAGGACTTCGGAACTCCGAAATGTGCTGGGTATTGAATTCATTGAATTTTTGGGCGCCGAAATCATCACGAGGCCTCGCGCATTTCGGAATTCCCAAGCGGCGGCATTTCGGGATTCCGAAGCGAGGTTTTTTTCTTCCGCCCGAGCTTGCCGCGCTGTTCGGCCAATTGCTTCCTGACTGTTGTCGACCACTCTTTCGCCTTTGCCATAGTGAAACGGCGCCATTCGTTTGTTGCAGCCGCCCCTTCGAAATCCCCTGTAAAGGTCAAACGATATGTGTTCGGATGAGACGTGCCATCGCCAGCCTTCCCACGCTTGACTCGAACGATCCCTTTGAACTCGAGCTCACCGGTCGCATCGGCCACGTATTCGCCGGTAACGCCGTAGTCGATGAACTGAGTATGGGTCACGACAAGCCGGCCGTTGCTAAGTGCGCCGTGCGAGACGTGTTCAATCATTAACCGGAAGAGTGCCCTGTAGGCGTTGCCGCTGAGCGTACGGAACGCGTCAGACTCCATGAAGTCGGCCGTCAAAGCCTGCCAGCCGTTTTCGTCGATAGGCGGCTTGGTGCGCTTCCTGACTAGATTGTAGGTCTTGCCCCTGGTGGTCCGATCTTTCTGACTGGCGCTCAAGCAGCTACCGCCTTCTTGTCATTGACGCTCATCTGGAGGCCAAGCCGGGCGGCGATCGGCGCCACCGGGACTACAATCCGGCCGCCAATCTTGATTGTTTCGAAGTCCCCTCTTTTCGCGGCGCTGTAGGCGGCGTTTCGGCCCAAATCGTAAAAGACTGCACCCGCAACCGGAACAGATACCGTTGGGCGCGCCAGAGCTTCGTCAAGCGTCAAAGTGACCTCCATTAGGTTATGCGGAAGATGCGCATATTTCGTTCTAAGCCAATTCGGCATTGTTCGCAACGCGAATATGTGCATATTCCCCAATTTCACACGAACGGGGACAGCCGATGCCAAAGGGGTACAAGGGGCGCGAGAAGACCGAGCGGCTCCATATGCTCATTTCGCCTGAGGAGTTGGAGGCCGTCGACAATTGGCAGCACGCAAACAAGGTTGCAACGAGATCGGACGCGATGCGCCGCCTTGTTCAGATTGGAATGCGAACGGTGCGGTCGATGCCGTCAATCGTCAAAGATGTGGCCGAAGTTCTCGACCTTGCAGCAGAAGCAACAGATATTCCTGAACAAGTACTCGCCGGCTTGGAGGTGGAGGATGCCCCCCAAGTCGAGGTAGACAAAGTCATTGCTCATAGGCTCTACGATTCCGTGAATTTCGTATTCAACAGACAGATTGAAGCACAGGACAATCTATTTCGCCTCCTCGTTGAAATAGCGCCACTCATAAACAACCCTGCGCTTTCGGAGGCGATCAAAGACGCCGACCGCCTTGCGGCGGAGGAATATCCCAACGAAGAAATCTTGCTGGCGATCGGCGCATCTCGCAAAGTTCAGCTTGAATGGTGGAGAAAGCGGAGAGACAAAATCCAGGCCCAGCGCCAAAAAGCCCAAGAAAAACGCGAGGTGAGCGAATGAAGGGCCATATCCGCGAACGCAGCCCAGGCCATTGGGCAATCGTATTAGACGTCGGCGAGATCGACCCTAAGACCGGCAAGAAGAAGCGCAAATGGCATAGCTTCAAAGGCTCGAAGCGCGAGGCGCAGAAGGAATGCTCCCGCCTCATTACGGTTCTCGACCAAGGCCTCTATGTTGAGCCGACCAAGCAGACGGTTGCCGAGTTCCTGGACGAGTGGCTCGGCTTTATCAGGCCGTCTGTGGCGCCCAAGACGCACGAGCGGTACGCCGAGATATGCCGTAAAGGTATGGCTCCGCTTATCGGCAACGTGATCCTGTCCAAGTTGAAAACTGATCGAATTGATGCCGCCTTCACCACCGCACTGACAGCTCCGCGTGTCGATCATCGCCGGAGGAACGACGGTGAGCCTTTAAACCCTCTCCCGCCGTTGTCGCCTCGAACGGTTCACCACTACCGGAGAGTGCTGGTCAAAGCGCTAGGCCAAGCCGTGACATGGGAGAGGCTTTCTCGCAATCCTGCCTTGGCTACAACTCCGCCAAAGGTCGAGCGACAGAAGATGCTCGCCTATGATGTGATCCAGACAGCGACGCTGCTTGAGACCCTCCGGCCGACGAGAATGTTTATCCCGATTTTGTTGGCTGTGACGTGTGGCTTGCGTCGCGGCGAGATCCTTGCCCTTCGGTGGCGGCACCTGGAGCTTGGAGACAATCGCCGGCAGATGTCGATCGAAGAGAGCGCCGAGCAGACCGCTGACGGCGTGCGCTACAAAGAACCGAAGAGCGGCCGGGCCAGGACGGTGGCGCTTTCGGCCAGCACTGTCGCCGAACTGAAGGCGCATCGCGCGCGCCAGGCCGAGGAACAGTTGCGCCTTGGCATTCGTCCGGACGCCGACAGCTTCGTTGTGGCCCAGGTCGACGGCCAGCCCCTGCAACCCCGTTCCCTCACGCATGAGTGGGTGCGCGTTCTCGGCAAGACATCCCTGCCCCGCATCCGATTCCACGATTTGCGGCATACCCACGCCACGCAGATGCTTTCGGCCGGGGTTCACCCGAAGATAGCAAGCGAGCGCCTGGGACATTCGAACATCGGGATCACGCTAGACCTTTATTCGCATGTCATGCCAGGAATGCAGGCCGACGCAGCGGAGCAAGTTGACGTGGCATTGCAGGCGGCTATAAGCAGCGAGCGAAAAGGCAAATAGTTGCAAAGTGCGTTGCAAACGACAATCCGTCGCCCGCAACAAATAGACAAAAGCACAATGATTTCAACTGTTTGGAGGAATGGCCGAGCGGTTTAAGGCACCGGTCTTGAAAACCGGCGTGGGTGCAAGCTCACCGTGGGTTCGAATCCCACTTCCTCCGCCATATGCCGCTGATTTACTTATCTAATAAGAAATTTTAGTGTTCTTGCGTACAAATTAACGCACAACGAGGTCGCCAGAGAAAATGGACGTTCGTCGGGTGGTGGCCGTTTGGTATCAGGGCCGTCTTGTCCCTGAGGAATCAATGGTCAGCAAGCATTTCATTGTTCTCCCCGGCGAACGCTATGAACGGCATTGGACATCGAAAGCCGCGCATGTCTTGGTCGACTTTTACCTAGAGCACTGGAAATGGGTGATTGGGACCATGATCGCCGTGATTGCTCTCACCGTCGCGATCCTGCGTTGAATAAGCCCGCCACCACCGGTTAAGGGTCAGCGGGCTTTTGTCGCACGTTTGGAAATAATCAGAATCTGCCCCGCTTACGCGAAGACGATGTCGGCCGCTGCTCCCTTACCAACCTTGATGGCAGCATGGCAGTCTTTCAGTTTTTTAGACGCGCCGCTCCTGCCGTGAGCCCGACGGATGTAGTCGAAGACGTGGCGCGCGATGTCGCCTTCGCCAGTGAAAACAAATGGCCCGTTGGCCGTACTCACCGTGACGGTTTTGTAGACCTTATCGAGCGGGGGGCCGGGATCGTTGTTGCCGAACGTCACATCTCCCCGGAGCAAAACGTGCATTGCTGAAACTCTCTGGTTTGGGTGGATCGGGAAGCTGATCTCATATTTGCCAGTAGATCAAGTGGCCGCCGTGAGGCGACGTCAGCCGACCCCGGTGCCAATTGCGGTGCCATTTCTTTCCTGCGACACTCAGGGTAATATTGGGGGGCGAAAAGGTGGACTGGATGAACATTGCGGCTCTCGCAGTCGCCCTGATCGCCTTGGCGATGTCTGCTCATTTCTGGAGGCGTCAGTTTCGCCCGATTGTCACTGCGATGGTCAAGACACACTCCGGCGGCAATACGGGAATCGCCTATAATCTCGTTGTTCTCAACTCAGGATCCATTCCCGCTCGCGACGTCTGGTTCGAAGTCGCGGACGCTAAAGCCCTGGCTGCTGCATTAGGTCGAGGCGCCAATAATAAGGACAAAAAGGCGTGGTTGTCCTGTTTCGACCGTAGGGACATGATTCCAGTGCTGCACAACGGCGCACAGGTCTCTTGTTCATTTGGCGTGACTGAAGGGGAAGAAAAAGGGTTCTGGAGGAACGCCGCGGAGTTCCCGATCCGCATCCATTACAAGGGATGGTTCGGAAAGAACTATTTTGAGACGATGACCTTGCGGATGGTTGATACTGACACTTTCACCGGCTTCATGTGGGAGTGAAAAAGCAGAGCAACAATGGAAGAAAGCAGCATGACCGCCATGTTAGAGAATCATATCGCCTGGATGAAGAAGGAGGTTGTCAGTCTGAATGCTCGCATCGAGATGATCGAAGCCGGAAAGGCCCGCTTCTACTCAAAGCACGATAATGGGCCGTCTGTAGACACGACAGACACTATCCTTGCAGACAACAAGGAATTGAAGGCCGAGCTTGAAGGGCTGAAGGAATACGACAATTAGGCCCAAAATGGCCCGCTGCCGAGAGGTGGCGGGCCAATATCGCCAGTTGGCGGATTTTCAGTGCCGGCCCGTGGTGGGTGCGTCCAAGAACGCCTCGAAGGCCTCAGCCGCCTTTTCCGTAGAGTTGCAGCCCCGTACAATAGCCGCAGCGATCCGGAGCATATCCGACCTGCTCCCGACGATCCTCGCGACAACGACGTTTTCTGGACTGCAGTCCAAGGTCGAGCGCTGGGCCACGAACAAGGTGAGCCTGAGATTGTCGCCCATTGTGGTCGTTGGCGCATTTCCTGTGACGAAGATGTCTGGAACGATGGCCGGTTCGACGAGCGGCGTGCTCATGACACCGTCTCAGCCAACGAAGCTTCGGTGCCCGCGACTAAAAGCCTTCCCGTGGCTCCGTCAAGGATAGTGATTATGAGATCAAGGTCGTTCTTGGCCTGAACGATCCTGTCGGTCATCTCCATTGCGAGGTCAGGATTCGCTTCGAACAAGGCTACAAGTTCCCCCTTGGGTTTGAACATAGTTAGCCAAGCAATGCGAACCGAGACTAATGTCGGGTTACACCAATCAACGTTTGAAGGCGGGGTCCACTCGCCTTCCTTATGCTTCCACTCTTCGAACTGAACGGCAGCAAATTCATCATCAGTCATTTCAGACTGGTCGGCGTCCGCACATTCGAAGTGCGAACCGTGATCGATCATGTTCATTGGGTCTTCCTTTCTCTCTCGGAAGTCCCCCGCCTTTGTCAGTCCAGATGATTCGGCTTTACCTTGGGTTACCGCAGGCGTTCCGCAAGTAACTTCCATGGCCGCCGGCATACCCATATCACGCACCTGTTTGCGCAGCGGCGTTCCTGTGCATGTCGTGTCGGCACGCGCCGGCCATGCGAACCGGTCGGTCAAGTTGAACATTTATGCGCACCTCCTGCCAGGACAGCAGGAAGCCGCCACAGCGGTGGGTAACAGTTTGTACCTAAGACATGGGTGACAACCTCGTGCCGAACGGGTTGTCGATTGGTTGCAAAGTCCCCTGTTCCAGGTCGATATATCCGAGATCATATTGCATGAAGCTCAAGAGCCAAATGCGTCGTCGACCTCGGTGATGCCGAGCCTCTGTCCTGGATAATGGCTGGAGGAAGTGGTCGTTGATCATGCCGGCCGCCCTGCATTCAGGCATGGGCGGCCGTCTTGTGGAGCGGGGGTGACGCGGCTCGATAAGCAGTCAGCATGTTGGCGCTGGATCGCTCAAAACTTTCGTCACCTCCGCCCAGATCAACCCGTGGTGCTCGGCACAGGCGTGTTGAGAAGCTGCTGCTCCCAAAGATACGCGATGCCGCTGCCGCCGAAGTGCTGGATGAGAATCTCGGTCAGCTCCTCGACATGCTCGGTGCGCGCCCAATCGCGTTGCCATTCGCCAGCGAGCGCCATCACGGTCATCACGTTCGCGCCGGCCGCGATCATTCGCTGGATGGCAACTTCGTGAGACTCCTTCGAAATCCCGCCCGACGCGTCGGTGATCACGGTCACGTCCCAGCCTTCGCCGGCGGCCTGGATGACAGGCATTGCGACGCAGACCTCGGTCCACAGACCGGCGATGATCAGCTGCTTGCGGCCAGTCGCCTTGACGACGCTCACCACATTCTCGTCCTGCCAGGTGTTCACCCAGGTGCGATCGATGACTTCCTGGTCCGGAAATACCTCGGTGATCTGCTTAAAGAGAAGTCCACCGCGCGCCGCGATCACGCTGGTGAGAATGGTCGGAACATTGAAGGCTTTTGCCAGCTTCGCCAGCGCGGTCGTGTTGTTGACCACCATGTGCGGATCGTGGCTGTTCAGGTTTGCGAGCTGGTAAGGCTGGTGGTCGATCAAAACGAGGACCGAATCCTCGGGGCGAAGAAGTGAATCAAGGCCGTTACGAAAGGTCATAAAGACGTTCTTTCTCCGTCGCGATGGACGGCAATGGGTTCATGGGAGACATGCGCCGGCGGGCGACGTTGCCTGGACGCAATTTGCTGTTCCTTTTGGTGATGCGGTAGTGCCATGTTCAGGCAAGCTGTGTCGCTAAACGAGGAACACCAATGGACATCGAAGATCTACAGACATTCGTCGCAGTGGCCGACGCCGGGGGCGTATCGGCCGCCGCGCGCCGGCTCGGCGTCTCCAAGTCAATCGTCAGTCGGCGGCTCTTTCGGGTTGAAGCGGAACTTGGCGTCCAGCTGCTTGCACGAACGACCCGCGGCGCCTCGCTCACAGAAGCGGGCATCACGTTCAGAGACCATGCGGCCCGAGCCAGCGCCGAGATTGATACGGCCAGGGAAACGATCCTCCCCACAGGTGAGCTGCGCGGCCGCCTGAGGGTTGCCATGCCGCTTACTTTCGGCGCGACCCATTTCGCCCCCGTGCTAGCGGAAATGGCGCGTCTGCACCCGAAGCTTCACATCCATACTTCTTACAGCGATCGCTTCGTCGATCTCATCGCAGAGGGTTTCGATTGCGCGATCCGGGGCGCCTACCTTCAGGACTCCAACCTAATCGCGAAGCGCGTCGGGCCGATCCATGGAAAGCTTGTCGCGAGCCCGGATTACATCAAAGCGCACGTACCACCCGAGACTCCGGACGAACTCGTCACCCATCAGGCCCTCATGCAGGGAACGGAAGCCTGGCAGTTCATAGATGGCGACAAGATTGTTACGGTCCAGCCGCAGGGCAGGTTCAAGGCCGACAGCGCCACGGCGCTTGCCGCTGCGGCGGCGGCAGGTCTCGGCATCGCCTGGCTCCCCGATTGCATCACACATGAATATGTGGCCTCCGGTGCGCTGGTCCCGATCATGACACGCTATCCGGTGCCTCCGGGAGCCGCGTATGTCGTCCGCCCGCCGGGTCAGCATCCTACGCGGAAAGTGCGGGTGCTCACCGAGATGCTGATTGAATATTTCAAACGCAACCCGGATCTTTGGGGTCTTGACGGCTAGGACACGAACAGTTCGAAGCCTTGTCAAGGAACCGTGTTCGACGGTCCCATTACTCCGAGCCGTCGCGTTCGGCGACATTTGCTCGCACGTTCCGCTTACTACGACACAGCGTCGGGATGCACCGGGAATAGCAGGTTTCAGGCCGACCTTGTTGGACTTTGACAGCCGATATCGGTCGCGGGATCCTGTTTATCGCAGCGCGACAGCGTAGGGCTCGTCATCGTCAGGTGCGGTCCGCCACCCAAAAACGGCAGAGCCTTTAGCCCTTTGGAAAGGGAGATGTGGTTCTTCTCAGAGGCGCAGACGGCGCGCCGGGGCGAATGGATGGATATCTTTGGCATCAAGGCACTGTTGATCTGCGCGCTGATCTTCATTCCGTTCGAACATCTGTTTGCCGAGCGGCCGCAGAAGATTTTCCGCAAGGGTCTGGCTGTCGACCTGATCTATCTGCTGTTCAACGGCTTCATCGTAAAAGTTGCCATCGTCATGATAGCGGCCGGTGCCCTCGGCGCCGCTGAAATGCTCGTCCCGCAATCGATAACGCAAGCCGTCAGCGGTCAGCCCGTCTGGCTGCAGGTTGCGGAGATCATCCTCATCACCGATATCGGCGTCTATTGGGCACATCGAGCCTTCCACAAAATCCCTGCACTTTGGAAGTTCCATGCAGTTCACCATGGCATCGAGGAACTGGATTGGCTCGGTGCTTTCCATAATCATCCGGTCGACATCATCGTCACGAAGGCAGTATCGCTGACGCCGGTCTATTTCCTCGGCTTCTCCGACGCCTCAATCGCCCTCTTTTCGATGATCTACTTTGGCCACACGATGCTTGTTCATTCCAACGTGCGGATTCCGTTCGGCCCCTTGAAGTGGCTGATCGCCAGCCCGCAGTTCCATCGCTGGCACCATGCCAACCAGCGCGAAGCCTATGACAAGAACTTCGCCGGGCAGTTGCCTGTCCTCGACATGCTGTTCGGAACTTACAATGTCACCGGTGACAAGGTGCCGGAGAAGTACGGCGTCGATGATCCGATCCCCTCCACCTATTTCGGCCAGATCGGCTATCCGCTCCTGCCCCGCAGGAAGCTTGTGAAGCGAGCAGCGCAGAGCACTGAAGCCTGACGGGTTGGCATCGACGGACATGAAACCAAAAACCCGCCGCTCCTTTGGCGCGGCGGGTGCCTCATCAAATCACGGCCTACTTGACCAGGATGGTCGCCCACATTCCATTCATGAAGTGGCCGGGAATGTTGCAAAAGACGGCATAGTTGCCAGGCTTGAGGTCTAGCGTCAGTGATCCGGTCTTGCCCGGATCAAGCTCGGAGACTTCGCCGAGATGGCCTGCCGCATCCTCGTTGACGCGGTTTTCATTTGGCACATAGGGCAGCGTTGTCCTTTTGGCGTCGCTCACCGGCACCACGATCATCTCATGGACCGTGTCCTTGGAGCTGTTCTGAACCTCGAAGGTCACCTTGCCCGCTAATACGACGGTCTGGTCCAGCTTGATCCTCATGGTTGCCATGCTCATGTTTGCCGGCATGCCCATTCCCATCTTTGCATCGGGGTTCGCGACGCCATCCTTGTCCCACAGCTTGACGTTTACGATCGTGTTGGCGAAGGCGGGTGCCGACGCGGCTAGTAGGACGAGGACCAGTCCGGTCTTGAAGGGCTGCATGTTCGAAAGGCTCCTGATCGCTTGCGGCGACCCCGCAAGCACTGATTGGGGAATGATTCTTGGTCGCGGCACTCGGCTAGAACAGCCACGCTGACAACAAGCTGACAGTGAAAATTTGGTTGGGCGGCCCATCAGCGGCGCGGATGCAGTTGTTAGCCAGTTGTCAGGTTGAATTGGCTATGTCGCACCAATGACGGTGAAATCGCCGTCTGACACGGCCGATCGAAATCCCAACCGCAGGCGTGACATTCGCGCCCAACCTCCCGAATGGAGCCATCATGTATCGCACACTCGCTCTCGCCGGCATGGTCGCAGGACCGGCACTCGCTGCCGGCGGCAGCGGCGTTGCGCTGGCAAGCTTTCGCCATCGCGAAAACCTGGTTCGGGCAATGATCACCGGGCGAAAACGCAAAGCCGAACCGGCCGATATCGCCTGAGAATCCGTAGCGGATTGCGTAGGCCGCCAGATTCGACGGCATCGAGCGGGTTGCTCGATGGCTTCGGGCAGCCACGAGGTCTGAAGGCTTTTCGCCTCGAATCGGCTAAACCTTCGAGGCATGAACGAGACCTCACTCTATGCGCCGGTGAAGCGGTTCCTCGAAAACCTGGATTTCGTCGTGAAAGGCGAGATCGGTGGCTGCGATATCGTTGCATTGCGCGAGGGGGAGCCGCCTGTCGTTGTCATCTGCGAACTGAAGCTGCAGTTCAATCTGGAACTGGTGCTGCAAGGCGTCGATCGCGCGGCCGCCTGTGACGAGGTGTGGCTTGCCGCGCGCCTATCGGCCCGCGGCAAGGGACGCGAGAGCGATGCCAGGTTCCGCAATCTCTGCCGCCGCCTTGGCTTCGGTCTGCTTGGCGTGACCGCGACGGACCGGGTCGAGGTGCTTCTCAGCCCGATCGCGCCGGCACCGCGCAACAATGCACGCCGGCGCTCTCGCCTGGTCGACGAGCACCAGCGCCGTCGCGGCGATCCTGTTGCTGGAGGAGGATCGCGCAATCCGATCATGACGGCCTATCGCCAAAGCGCCCTCGCCTGCGCTGCCGCCATGGTGGACGGACCCAGGCGCCCGCGTGATCTGAAGGCGCTGACGCCGCTCGCGCCGAAGATCCTGCAGCACAATGTCTATGGCTGGTTCGCGCGCGTCGACCGCGGCCTCTACGATCTCACCGATGCCGGCCGCGCCTCGTTGGTCCGTTGGCCGCAGGCATCGCATGATGAATCCCGACACGCAATTTTGAACGCATCGGCCATTTGATTGATGATGCCTGCGGGGTCCGAGCCGGTCCCGTTGGTTGATTTCTCCGACAAAATATGTTGCTTGTCCCGCCCATGAAGAAACTCTGCATGACCGCCTTGGCGTCTGTGACACTGAGTTTTCCAGCCAACGCAATGGACAGTGCATTGCGCGCCGGCTTGATGAAACTCGATCCCCAAACCCGTCTTGAACAGCGTTGTGACGCCGAAGTGCTCGACCGGATCACCCACGACGATCGCAAGTTCAAAGCCGATCGCGTCGTCGCCTACGCCTTCGCGACGCCCGAGATGGGTGCTGATGCAATCAAAAGCCCCGGCGCTGCGTTTCGCAGCAACGGGCAATGGTACCGGCTGAAATTCAAGTGCCAGACGGCGCCCGACCATATGGAAGTTCTGCAGCTCCGCTACCGGATCGGTGACGAGATTCCGGAAGCAGATTGGGCAAAGTACAATCTCTACGATTGATTTATGATCGGCCGCGGCGGTTTTGCCCGGCTGCCGGCGAGTGCTGCAGAGTCTTTGATCCGGTTTTGACCTGAAGATGCTTCGGTGAGGTCACCACGAGTGATCCCTTGACGCCAAGGGACCACCAAGTTAGGGCCGTCTGGATAATCGACGAACACTCGGCAAACCAGCAAGGGCTTCCGGTCGATGGACATTTTCAGCGCTGCCAGCCTGACCGCCCTGCTCCAGGTCATCGCCATCGACCTCGTGCTTGCCGGCGACAATGCGATCGTCATCGGGCTTGCCGCTGCCGGCCTGCCGGCCGAACAACGCAAGAAGGCGATCCTCATCGGTGTGCTGGCGGCAACGGTGCTGCGCATCGGCTTTGCCGCGGTTACCGTCAAGCTGCTGGCGATCGTCGGCCTGCTGCTGGCTGGCGGTATCTTGCTGCTGTGGGTCTGCTGGAAGATGTACCGCGAGCTGCGCACGTCCCATGCCGATGAGCTGGAGGCGACCGAGGCGCTGTCGAACTCCGATCTCAACAGCGACAATGCGGTGGCCGGCAAGACGAAGCGCAAGACGCTCGGCCAGGCCGCATTGCAGATTGTCGTCGCCGACGTGTCGATGTCGCTCGACAACGTGCTGGCGGTCGCGGGTGCCGCGCGCGATCATTTCCCGGTGCTGGTCATCGGCCTCGTGCTGTCGATCGCGCTGATGGGGCTCGCCGCGACTTTCATCGCAAAACTGCTGCATCGCCACCGCTGGATCGCCTATGTCGGCCTGCTGATCATTTTCTATGTCGCGTTGGACATGGTCTATCGTGGCGCGGTGGAAGTCTGGCCGCATCTAAACAACGCGGTCAGCTGAGGCTGCCGGCCTGCCTCGTCTTCGATCCGCAAAGCGAGGTCCGCAGCGCAATCGCCATGCGTTTTGCCGCATCGCAGCCGTGCCCATACCAATGCCGCAATAAGTGTGGTACTGCGCCGGCAATCCTGAAAAGCCCGGAAACCCTCTATGTCCGCTCCTCGCGTGAGTTTTGTCAGTCTTGGATGCCCGAAAGCCCTTGTGGATTCGGAACGCATCATCACGCGCCTGCGCGCCGAAGGCTACGAGATCGCCCGCAAGCATGACGGCGCCGACCTGGTCGTCGTCAACACCTGCGGCTTTCTCGATTCCGCCCGCGACGAGTCACTCAATGCCATCGGCTCCGCGCTTTCGGAAAACGGCAGGGTCATCGTCACCGGCTGCCTCGGCGCCGAACCGGATGTCATTCGCGAGAGGCACCCCAATGTGCTGGCGATCACCGGACCGCAGGCCTATGAGAGCGTGATGGCCGCCGTGCACGAGGCCGCACCGCCCTCGCACGACCCCTATATCGATCTCTTGCCGCCGCAGGGCGTCAAGCTGACGCCGCGCCACTACGCCTATCTCAAGATTTCCGAAGGCTGCAACAACCGCTGCACCTTCTGCATCATTCCCGCTCTGCGTGGCGACCTCGTCTCGCGACCGGCGGCCGATGTGCTGCGCGAGGCCGAGAAACTGGCCAAAGCTGGCGTCAAGGAGCTCCTGGTCATCTCGCAGGACACCAGCGCCTACGGCATCGACATCAAGTACCAGACCAGCATGTTCGGCGACCGCGAAGTCCGTGCGAAATTCCTCGATCTCTCCGAAGAACTGGGCAAGCTCGGCATCTGGGTGCGCATGCACTATGTCTACCCCTACCCGCATGTCGCCGATGTCATCCCCCTGATGGCGGAAGGCAAGATCCTCCCCTATCTGGATATCCCCTTCCAGCACGCTTCGCCGCAGGTGTTGAAGAACATGCGGCGGCCGGCGCATGGCGAAAAGACGCTCGAGCGCATTCGCGGCTGGCGCGAAATTTGCCCGGATCTGGCCATTCGTTCGACCTTCATCGTCGGCTTCCCCGGCGAGACGGACGATGATTTCGAGATGCTGCTCGACTGGCTCGATGAGGCGAAGATCGATCGCGCCGGCTGCTTCAAATACGAGCCGGTCCGGGGCGCCCGTTCCAACGATCTTGGGCTCGAACAGGTCCCGCAGGAGATCAAGGAGGCGCGCTGGCACCGCTTCATGCAGCGCCAGCAGAAGATTTCGGCGACGCAGCTGGCCAAGAAGGTCGGCAAGCGCTTGCCGGTGCTGATCGACGAGGCGCATGGCACATCGGCAAAGGGCCGCACCAAATACGACGCGCCCGAGATCGACGGCTCGGTGCATATCCAGTCGCGCCGCCCGCTGCGCCAAGGCGACATCGTCACCGTCAAGATCGACCGTGCCGATGCCTACGATCTCTACGGTTCGGCGGTTTGACGGGCCCGTATTTACTACATCTAGCGATAGTTCAGCCGTCTTAACCCGCTCAGCCGCGATCCGCTCTATGGTTTCCGGATCGTAAAAGCGGGAACTCGGATGAACACCAGACCTGCTGGGCAGGATTACATCGCGACGTTGGACCTGCTCAGGCTGGCGGCGGCACTTGCGGTTGTGTTTTTTCACTATTTCTTCCGCGGCGCGGCGGCTGAAGGCTACCTTGCCGAGGGCTATCCGCTTGCCGCACCGGTGGCTCTCTACGGCTATCTCGGCGTCAATTTGTTCTTCCTGATCAGCGGCTTCGTCATTGCCTGGTCAGCGGAAAACCGCAGTTGGGACCAGTTTGCGATCGCGCGGTTCGTTCGCCTCTATCCGGGCTTCCTGCTCTGCATGACGATCACCTTCGCGATTATCGCCCTTGCCGGCTCACCGCTGCTTTCAGCCTCGTTCAGCCAGTATGCCGCCAATCTGTCGATGTTTGCGCCAGCCTTCGGCCAACCCTTCATGGACGGCGTCTATTGGTCGATTGTGCTTGAACTGGTTTTCTACGGTTGGGTGACGCTGGCCCTGTTCACCGGGCTCTTCCAGAAACGCAAGCTGGAGCTGATCCTCGTCTGGCTGGCGATCTCGGCCTTGAACGAATTCTTCCTCGGCAGCGGCGCGGTTCGATTGCTGTTCATCACCGAGTTCGGGCCGTTCTTCGCCGCCGGCGTGCTGGTCCACCACCTCCATGCGCATGGCCGTTCACTGCTGGCCCTGCTGCTGCTTGCCGCTGCATTCCTGATCTCCTGCGGCACTCTGTCGGTGACGCAGCATTGGATGCAGAACCACTACGGCATTGCCGTTTCGTCGGCCAATCTGGTCGTTGCCAATATCGTCATGCATGGCGCGCTGATCGGCGCGGTCCTGCTGCGCTGCCGTGTCAGGCCATCCTCACTCACTCTAGCCTTGGGCGGGCTGACCTATCCGCTCTACCTGCTGCACCAGGAGATCGGCTATCTCGCTATCAATGCCGCAGCACCCCTGGTCGGGAAATGGTTTGCCGCCTTTGGCTGCATTGCGCTCATGCTCTCCGCTTCGTGGGCGATCTGGCGCACCTGCGAACGACCCGCGCAGCGGCTGCTGAGGATTTGGCTTGGCCGCGCGGTCGATGCTGGACTGGCTCGATTTCGTCGCGTCTCGGTTAAGGCGCAGCCCGCCGAATGAAAAGGGCGCCTCGCGGCGCCCTCTTCATTGATATCTTGGGCTGCTTACTGCGGCAGCTTGTCGTCGACGCCCTTCACATAGAAGTTCATGCCGAGCAGCGTGCCGTCGTCGGCGACTTCGCCATCCTTCAGCCAAGGCGTGCCGTCCTGCTTGGCAACCGGTCCGGTGAAGGGGTTCCAGCCGCCGGCGATCTTCTTTTCGGTCGCCTCAGCCATCGCCTTCACATCGTCGGGCATGTTGGTGAAGGGGGCGAGCTTGACCGCGCCGTCCTTGATACCAAGCCAGACATTGTCCGGCTTCCAGGTTCCGTCGAGGGCTGCCTGGACCCGGCTGATGTAGTAGGGACCCCATTCGTCGGTAAGTGAGGTCAGCTGCGCGTTCGGCGCGAACTTGATCATGTCGGAGGACTGGCCGAAGCCGTGCAGCTTGCGCTCTTCCGCCACCTGCAGGGCAGCGGTCGAATCGGTGTGCTGGACGATGATGTCGGCGCCCTGGTCGAACAGCGCCTTGGCGGCGTCGGCTTCCTTGCCCGGATCGAACCACGAGTTCACCCAGACGATCTTGGCCTTGAAGTTCGGGTTGATCGACTGTGCACCGAGCATGAAGGAGTTGATGCCCATCACCACTTCGGGGATCGGGAAGGAAACGATGTAGCCGGCAACGCCGGCCTTCGATTCTTTTGCGGCGATCTGGCCGAGCACATAGCGGCCTTCATAGAAACGCGCATTGTAGATGCCGAGATTGTCTGATGTCTTGTAGCCGGTTGCGTGCTCGAACATCACCTTTGGGAATTTCTTGGCGACCTTCACTTCCGGGTCCATGAAGCCAAAGGATGTACCGAAGATGATCTTGCAGCCTTCGCGCGCCAGACGCTCAAAAGCGCGGTCGGCGTCGGGGCCTTCCGAGACGTTTTCGAGATAGGCGGTTTCGACCTTGTCGCCGAGCGCCTTCTCCACTTCGAGACGGCCCTGGTCGTGCTGGTAGGAATAACCGAAGTCGCCGATCGGGCCAGTATAGACCCAGCACGCCTTCAGCTTGTCCGCGGCCTCTGCGGTTGCCGCCAGCGATAAGGCGGCGGTCGTGGTCATCAGGGCAATAAGCAGTTTTTTCATTGTGTTACCTCTCTGAGTTAAGCCTTGGAGCTTCCCGTTTTGTTTTTGTTGTCAACGATCCGGAACGAATGGCTGCCCCAAGGAAGCCGGCGTGTTCATCATCGTCAGACGCTTGTTGCGCGAGATTAGAACGAGAACCACGACGGTTGCCAGATAGGGCAGCGAAGAAAGGAACTGTGAAGGCACCGGAATGCCAAAAGCCTGTGCATGAAGCTGTCCGATCCACACCGCGCCGAAGATGTAGGCGCCGGCCAGCACCCGCCATGGCCGCCACGAGGCAAACACCACCAGCGCTAGCGCGATCCAGCCGCGGCCGGCACTCATGTTCTCCACCCATTGCGGCGTGTAGACCAGCGACAGGTGGCCGCCGGCGAGGCCGGCACAGGCGCCGCCGAAGATGACCGCGAGATAACGGTAGCGGATGACCTTGATGCCGAGCGCATGCGCCGACGTATGGCTGTCGCCGATCGAGCGCAGCGTCAGCCCGGTACGGGTCTTGAACAGGAACCACATGACGGCAGCGGTCAGGGCAATTGAGATGTAGAAGATCGGATCCTGGCCGAACAGCAATCTGCCGATCACCGGGATCGAGGTCAGGCCAGGGATGTCGATGTTGGGCAGCCGTTCGCCGGGCTGGCCGACGAAGCTGGTGCCCATCATGCCGGATAGGCCGAGACCGAGCAGCGTCAGCGACAGCCCGGTCGCGACCTGGTTGGTGGCCAGCGACAGCGTCATGACGGCAAACAGCAGCGAGAACACCGCGCCCATGGCGATGGCCGCCAGGAGGCCGATCCAGGGCGAGCCCGTGAGATAGCTGGCGCCGAAGCCGCCTACGGCGCCCATGATCATCATGCCTTCGACGCCGAGATTGAGCACGCCGGAGCGCTCGACGACCAGTTCGCCGATCGCCGCGATCAGCAGCGGCGTTGCCGCCGTGGCGATGGTCAGAAGGATGTTTACGGTGATGTCCATCAACGGGCTTCCTTCAACTTTGGCGCGGCTTCGAGTTTCGCGGCATCCTGCGGTTTGGTCAGCGCCAGGCCGATCAGGCGAATGCGGTAGTGGATGAGCGTGTCGCAGCCGAGCACGAAGAACAAAAGCATGCCCTGGAACACCCGCGCCACCTTGTCGGAAATGCCGAGCGCGCTCTGCACCGCTTCGCCGCCGAGATAGGTCAGCGCCAGCACCAGACCGGCGGCGACGATGCCGAGCGGGTTGAGGCGGCCAAGGAAGGCCACGATGATGGCGGTGAAACCGTAGCCGGGCGAGATGACGGGCTGCAACTGGCCGATGGCGCCGGAGACTTCCGAGATGCCGGCCAGGCCGGCGAGCGCACCCGACAGCAGGAAGGCGAAGAACACCATCCGGTTGAGGCCGAAGCCGGCGAAGCGCCCTGCCCGCGGGCTTGAGCCCAGTACGCGCACCTCAAAACCTTTCAGCATGCGGCTCATCAGGATCCAGACCAGCACTGCGGCGACCAGCGCGAAGACAAATCCCCAGTTCGCCCGCCCGGCATCCGGCATAAGTTCCGGCAACACGGCCGAGTCGCCGAACTGGATCGTCTGTGGGAAGCCATGGCCCTGCGGATCGCGCCATGGGCCGCGCACCAGCCAGTCGAGGAACAATTGAGCGACATAGACCAGCATCAAGCTGGTCAGGATCTCGTTGGTGCCGAAGCGCGTCTTGAGCAAGGCCGGGATTGCCGCATAGGCGGCGCCGCCGACCATGCCGAGCAAAAGCATCAGCGGCAGCACCAGCGGGCCTTCGAACTGCGGAAACAGCACCGGAATGATCGAGCCGACAATGCCGCCCAGGATGAACTGACCTTCGGCGCCGATGTTCCAGATGTTGGCCTTGTAGCAGACCGACAGGCCAACGGCGATCAGAATGAGCGGCGCTGCCTTGATCGCCAGTTCATGCAACTGCCAGACCTGGCTGATCGGCTCGATGAAATAGATATTGAACGCGGTCAGCGGATTGACGCCGAGCAACGCGAACATGATGGCACCGGCGATGATCGTCAGCGCGAAGGCGATGAACGGCGACAGGGCCGAAAACAGCGCGGAGCGCTGCGGGCGTTTGACGAGTTCGAGGCGCATCATGCCGTCTCCAGCGTGTGTTCGGCGTGACCGGGTTCGGCGCCACCCATCAGCAAACCGACCTTCTCGAAGGTGGCCTCGGCGATCGGCATCGGCTTCGACAGCACGCCATTGTGCATGACGGCGATCGCATCCGATATCTCGAACAGCTCGTCGAGATCCTGGCTGATCACCAGCACCGCCGATCCGCTGCGCGACAACTCGATCAGCGCCTGGCGGATGTGGGCGGCGGCGCCCGCATCGACACCCCAGGTCGGCTGGTTCACCACCAAGACACTTGGCCGGCGATCGAGTTCGCGGCCGACGATGAATTTCTGCAGATTGCCGCCCGAAAGGGCTGCTGCTTCAGGATCCGGCGCGCTCTTGCGCACATCCATCGCCTCGATGATGCGTTGGGCGGCGGCGTAGATGGCGGCGCTCTTGACCATTCCCCCAGTGCCGACAAACGCCTTGCCGTCGGTTGCATGGCGCGACAGCAGCAGGTTCTCGGAAAGCTTCATGCGCGGCGCGGCACCGTGGCCGAGGCGTTCCTCTGGCACGAAGGCGGCACCCAGCAGGCGCCGTCCGGTGATGGTGAGGCCACCTGCGTCCTTGCCGCGGATGCGCACCGAGGCGGCATCCTGCTGCAACACCTCGCCGGAGACGGATTCAAAGAACTCGCCCTGGCCGTTGCCGGCGACGCCCGCGATGCCGATCACCTCGCCGGCCCGGACATTCAGGTTGATGCCCTTGAGCGGGATCGAGAACGGCGTTGCCGGCTTGCGGCTGAGGTTGCGGACTTCGAGAAGCGGTTGCGCCGTGGCGATGCCCTCGACCGGTGCGCGCACCACGGCCTGCACCTCATTGCCGACCATCATGCGGGCCAGCGACGAGGCGGTTTCCTCACGCGGGTTGCAGTGGCCGACCACCTTGCCGTGGCGCAGCACGGTGGCGCGGTCGCAGATGCGTTTGACCTCTTCGAGCCGGTGCGAAATGTAGAGGATGGATTTGCCCTCGGAGCGCAGACGCTCCAGCGTCTCGAACAGCTTGTCGGCTTCCTGCGGCGTCAGCACCGAGGTCGGCTCGTCGAGGATGATGAGCTGCGGTGTCTGCAGCAGGCAGCGTATGATCTCGATGCGCTGGCGCTCGCCCACCGACAGGTCGCCGACCAGCGATTCAGGATCGAGCGGCAGGCCATAGCTGAAGGAAAGCGCCCTCGCCTTCGCCGCGATGCTGCTGATCGGCGAGCCGTCGTCCAGCGATAGCGCGATGTTTTCGGCCGCGGTCAGCGCCTCGAACAGCGAAAAATGCTGGAACACCATGCCGATGCCGAGTTTTTTCGCGACGCCCGGGCTGGAAATCCTGACTGCCTGGCCGTTCCAGAAGATCTCGCCGGAATTGGGCTCCAGCGAGCCGAACAGCATCTTGACCAGCGTCGACTTGCCGGCGCCGTTTTCGCCAAGCAAGGCGTGGATTTCACCTCTGGCGATGTCGAGATCGATGTGATCGCACGCCGTCAGCGTGCCGAATATCTTGGTGAGGCCACGGACCTCGAGCAGGTTCGTGCCGTCCTGATTTGCACTCACAGTGCCTCCCATCTGGTTAGCCAGATATGTTCTGTGTTCCCGCAAGCATGGTAGGCGCGGCCGGCTCTCATCGGAAAGCGGCACGCGTCTTGAAAGAGCTTCAAGAATTTCAGCGGAAATTCAAGGATTAGCAAGGCAGAACGGACTAAGGGATGAGAATGGTCGTCCCTGTCGTCCTGCGGCCCTCGAGGTCGGAATGCGCTTTGCCGGCGTCCTTGAGCGCATAGCGCTGGTTGATCTTGATCTTGACGGCGCCAGTGAGCACGACTTCGAACAAGGCAGCGGCGGACGCCTCGAGGTCTTCGCGTTTTGCATTGTAGACGAACAGCGTCGGCCGGGTTGCGAACAACGAGCCCTTCTGTGCCAGCAACGACATGCTGAACGGCGGGATCGGTCCGGAGGACTGGCCGAAGCTGACGAACATGCCAAGCGGCCTCAGGCAGTCGAGTGAAGCCGGAAACGTGTCGTTGCCGACCGAATCGTAGACGACATCGCACTTCCTGCCGCCGGTGATGGCGGCGACGCCGGCGACGAAATCCTGTTCCTTGTAGTTGATGACGTGGTCGAAGCCGTGCACCTTGGCGAGTTCGATCTTGTCGGACGAACTGGCGGTGCCGATGACGGTCGCTCCGAGATGTTTCGCCCATTGGCCGAGGATCAGCCCGACGCCGCCGGCCGCGGCATGGAACAGGATCGTGTCGCCGGCTTTCACCTTGAATGTCCGGCGCAGCAGATATTCTGATGTCATGCCTTTCAGCATCATCGCGGCGGCCTGTTCGTCGCTGATGCCATCTGGAACCTTGACGACGCGGCTGGCATCGATGATGCGCTTTTGCGCGTAAGCCCCTGTCGTCACGGCATAGGCGATGCGATCGCCCTGCTTCAGCCAATCGACGTCCTGGCCCACCTCCAGCACCACGCCGGCGGCTTCGCTGCCTGGCACAAGCGGGAACCCGCCGGGCGGCGGATAAAGGCCCGTGCGATGATAGACATCGATAAAATTGAGGCCGATCGCCGTGTGCCGGATCAGGATCTGCCCCGATCCCGGCTGGCCGGGATCTGTGTCCTCATAGGTCAGGACTTCCGGGCCGCCATGGGCGTGGATACGGATCGCTTTGGACATCGTTAGGCTTCCTTGAGAAAACTGGCTGATCAGGCCTTTTTGGCACCGAGGTTGGGAAAGAACTGCATGACGCCACCGATGCAGGCAAGGTAGAGCCCGGTGATGGTGATGCCAATCTTGGTGAAGGTGCTGACCTGTTCGCCGAGCACGCCGATCTGATCATAGAAGGCGGCAAGTGCCGCCTGCGCCAGGGCAAGCGCGCCGAAAGCGCACCACAAAAGGGTCATCGCAAGATTGATGCGCCGCAGCCGCACCACACGCACCGGATGGATGAAGTTGATCGGCACGAAAGTCAGAATGCCGGCCGCCACCACCACCGCGAACGAAACCCATTGTCCGGGCTCGATGACGAACAGCGTGAACACCACCATGTTCCAGACCACCGGGAATCCCTTGAAGAAATTCTCCTTCGTCTTCATGCCGGTATCGGCATAGTAGATGGCGCTGGAGACGACGATGATCGCCGCCGACAGGAACGACAGGCCTTCGCCCATGAAGCCGCGCTGATAGAGCGCGAAGGCCGGGATCAGCACATAGGTCACGTAGTCGATGATGTTGTCGAGCAGTTCGCCCGACCAGGTCGGCAGGATCTCCTTGACCTCGAGCTTGCGCGCGATCGGCCCGTCGATGCCGTCGACGAACAGCGCCAGCCCGAGCCACCAGAACATCGCCGTCCAGCGCTCTTCGCTTGCCGCCACCAGCGACAGGAAGGCCAGGAACGAGCCCGATGCGGTCAAGAGATGGACGGAGAACGCCCTTGCCTGCGGCCAGGTGACTTTCTTCTTCGGCCGCGGAATCCGGTCCGTGATCTTCTTGGCGGCTTTTCTGGCCGTTGTGTTCTTGCTCACGGGCCCCGCCAATCCAGCTTGCAGATTTCGGCCGAACGGCCGGCGAAATTCCAGTTGCGGCCGAAAGCCCGCATCTTGCTTTTGTCGGACCTGGCCACGATGATCTCCGGCGCGATCCAGTATTCAGAATTGCTGATCACCGTATCCTTGTCGCGGTCCTTGCCGGGGATGGGTGTCACCGCCCCGTCGATGATCTTCGGTATCTGGAAGATGCGCGTCTTGTCACGCGTCTCATAGGTAATCGGCACCTGCTCGACGCCGAGGAATTTGCCGACCAGGATGGAGAGCAGCGATGTGGTTCCGCCCGCCTTGCCGGTGAAGATCTTGGTCAGCGCCTTGACCGCGTAGACCGAGGCTCGCTTGTCGATGAACAGGCCGGCGGTCCAGTTGCCGCGGCTCATGTAACCGGGGATTTCCATGACCAGCCCAAGATTGAGATTGGACAGGTCGACGTCGCCGAAATGGCCTGCATCGATGCGAAACCCGGCCCAGGTCTGGCAATAGCCTTCAGTTGGCGGATGGTTGCCGAGGGACAGCACGCAAGGGCAAAAAACCGTGCAATTGCAGGAGAGTACAAGCTCTCCCTTCATTGCCCAGTTATGATCTGCCATCGATTTTCCCCCACTCACAGCGAGACTACTAGCAGCGCGGCTGCCCAGACAAGCAGTATCGCACCGGCCAGCCGGGTTGGAACCCTGCTGGCCGTTTGTTTTTCGATCAGGGTGAACAGCCCGATCAGCGCCATCCAGAAGACGTTCATGACGCCGACGGCGAACATCACCAGCATCAACGCCCAGCAGCAGCCGAGGCACCACAGGCCTTGCGTGACGCCAAGCCGGAAGATGCTGGCCGGCCTGGCGCTCCAGTTCGCGAAAAGGATCGAGAACGGGTTCTTGCATTTCTTCAGGCAGGCTTCCTTCAGGCCACTGAACTGATAGAGGCCGGCGACCAGCAGAGCGAGCGCACTGGCAGCGCCGACGACCGGGTCGAGCATCTCGCCTGAAGCGGCGAATGTATGGGCGGCCAGGGTCAGCGCCGCGAACATCACTGAGGCAGCGAGCCAGACGCTGAGGTAACCAGCGACCAGCACCAGCGGATGGACGACTGGTTCGCCCTTGATGCGAGCCGTATCGGCGATCTCGCAATAGGTGCGGATCATCGGCGCGGCCGAAGGCAGCATCGTTGCGATCGCCATCAGGAACCACATGAAAACGAGCGCGCCGACCTGCAGGCCGAGACTTGCGTCCAGAGGCACCGGCGAGAGGCAGAGCGCAAAGAACCGTTCCAGGAAATCGGGCAGCGGCAATCGCGGCAGATTGCGCAGGATCGTGTCGCCAGGGGTGCTGACGCCTGCAATCCTGCCTTCAGCGCTGCGGATTGCCATCGCGGCAAGAGACAGCCAGGCAAGCAAGATACAGGCGCCGACAACGACGTTTACCGTGACGCGAGGATTTCGTGCGATGCTCGCCATGGCGCGGCCGGCGCGGTCGAGATGGCTGAAGTCGTCTTGCTGGCCGGTCATGTCATTCGAATGGGCCGAATCGCCGCGTTGATCAAGCGGCATGATCTGACCTATATGCTTATCGAACGGCGGGTCGGGTAGACCGCCTCGCACTGCAAGCCGGAAGCCGATCTTGGAGCATGAGCAAACTGCGCGGATACTGGTTGCTGGCACGGGGCCGGCAGGACTGATCGCGGCGCTCGGTTTTGCCGCCGCAGGTTTCCCGGTGACGCTGGTCGGGCCGGAGGCCACTGCCCCCGATGGTCGCACCACGGCCCTGATGAACCCCGCCTTGAAAGTGCTTGAGCGGCTGGGCGTGCTCGAAGACATCAAGCCCAAGGCGGCGCCCCTGAAAGTCATGCGCATCGTCGACGCGACCAGCCGGTTGATCCGCAGCCCGGTCGTCACCTTTCGCGCAAGCGAGATCGATGAGGACCAGTTCGGGCTGAACCTGCCCAACAGCGTGCTCAATCCGGCACTCGCCAGCAAGGTTGCCGCGCATGCCGGCATCGAATGGCTGAAGTCAATGGTGGCGACCTGGCACCTCGATGCCGAGCACGTCCGTGCCGTCCTGAGCGACGGCAGCTCGGTGGATGCATCGCTGGCGGTCGCCGCGGACGGACGCTTGTCGCCGGCGCGCCAGGCAGCCGGCATCTCGACCTCGGCTCGCTCCTATCCGCAGGCGGCTTTTGTCCTCAATTTCCGCCACAGCAGCGACCACGCCTTCACCTCGACGGAATTCCACACCGAAACCGGCCCGTTCACGCAGGTTCCCCTTCCCGGCAATCGCTCGAGCCTGGTTTGGGTGGTGAGGCCCGAGACCGCGACCGAACTCGCCGCATTGGACGATGCGACGCTTTCGATGCGGGTCGAACAGCAGATGCAGTCGATGCTGGGCCGGGTGACGATCGAGCCGGGCCGGCAGATCTATCCGCTTTCGGCGGTGACGCCGCTGCGTTTCGCGCGAGACCGTGTGGCGTTGGTCGGCGAAGCCGCCCATGTGTTTCCGCCGATCGGCGCGCAAGGCCTCAATCTCGGCATCAGGGATGTCGACGATCTGATTGGAATCGCTTGTGAAAATCGGAGCGATCCCGGCGCCGCCAAGGCCTTGGCAGCCTATGACTTCAAGCGTCGGCCCGATATTCTGGCGCGCAGCAGCGCGGTCAACCTGCTCAACATGTCGCTGCTATCCGACATGCTGCCGGCGCAGATGGCCCGCGTTGCCGGGCTCGGCGCGCTCGGTGGCTTCGCGCCGCTTCGCGCCTTTTTCATGCGCGAGGGACTTCGTCCCGGCAGCGGTTTCGCGGCACTGGCCGGCGGCCTGCGAAGGCCGGCACGCTGACAGCGAATTTCCGAACGTTTCCGATAATCTGCGTCATCGACATCGTCGCGTGCTGCAAACCTTTGCATCGCGTCCTGCGTAGCTTAGAGGCGCGCTTGGACGCTTCGGGATTGAATTGATGAGCCGTCTGCGCCAAATAAGCTCAAGGAATTCAGTGGTGAGTACGATGAAAACAGCCAAATTCGCAATCGGACAGGTGGTTCGCCACCGGCTGTTTCCATTCCGGGGCATCATTTTCGACGTCGATCCGCAATTCGCCAACACCGACGAATGGTACGAAGCCATCCCCGCCGACGTTAGGCCGCGCAAGGATCAACCTTTCTACCATCTGCTCGCCGAGAATTCGGAGACCGAATACATCGCCTATGTCTCCGAGCAGAATCTGCTCGAGGATCAGTCGGGTGAACCGGTCCGGCATCCGCAGATCAAGGAGATGTTCGACAAGAAGCCGGATGGGGGCTACCAGCCGAAACGGCAGTCGAGGCATTGACCCACCAGGGTCACAAAAAAAGCGGGGCATGATCCCGCTTTTTTATTGGCTCGGCGATATCGGCCGATCAGTTGGCGGTCTTCGCCTTGTCCTGCTCTTCCTTGAGCTTCTTGGCGAAATCCTGGTTGTTCTTGGCGACGAAGTCCTGAAGCTTCTTCTGCCGGTCCTCGATGTCCGACTGCTGCAGCGCCGGGCCGTCATAGGCGCCGCTGAAGCCCTGCAGGGCGATCTTGATCGGGTTGGGCTGGTTCTGGAAATTGACGGAGGTCAGCGTGATCGCCTGGCCTTTCTTGAACGAGGCGACAAGCTGATCGGTCAGCGGCACTTCGGCCACGCAACGATCCGGGAAGCAAATCACATAGTCGAGCTTCTGCGCCTTGCCGGTGTCGATCTGCAGGCCGATGCCGGGAGGCACCAGACGACCGGTTGGGACCGTCACCTGGAACACCTTGCGGTTCACTTTGCCCTTGAGCTCGATCAAGCTGACGCCGGTGACCAGCTGGCCATTGCCGGCGGTGGTGATGTTCTGGACATTGCAGATGTCGACGTCTTCCTGCTTGGTGCAGGCCTTGAACCAGCCTTGCGGAATCTGCTGTTGCTGCTGTGCGGAAGCAGCGGGAAGTCCTGCGCCCAGAAAGCCGATCACGCCAGCGGCCATGACCGACAGGCGGTACGCGTTGCTGTTCAGGCTCGTCATGTCGTGCACTTCCTCTCAAATGATCCCGGGACCGGCTTCTTCGTGCCGTGTGGTCCAGCTACCTGTTGCCGAAATGAGGCAACAGAATGACTTCGGAGGGCGTGTTACACTGCAAGCGAGGCCGAATCCAGCCCGACGTGAGCAATTGTTGAGCGCGCGGTTGGCTGGCGCGCAGCCGCCTCATGCTAGGGTGCACACCGAATCATCAAGCCGACCCAGTAAGGAGACGGTCATGGGCCGCGTTCTTGTTTGGCTGATCACCGCGATATCGTTTCTCGCACTTTCGCATCAGCCGGCCGCATCGGAGCCGAAGCACGCGATCGCCATGCAGGGCGAACCGGCGCTGCCGCCCGACTACACGCATTTCAACTACGTCAATCCCGATGCGCCGAAGGGTGGCTCGATCACCTATTGCGTCGTCGGCAGCTTCGACAATCTCAACCCTTTCATCCTCAAGAGCCTGCGCACGACGGCGCGCGGCATGATGGACACGATCTTCGGCAATCTGGTTTTCGAACCGCTGATGCAGCGCAATGCCGACGAGGCTTTCACGCTCTACGGGCTGCTGGCCGACACGGCCGACATGGATCCCGAGCGCAAGAGCATCGAATTCCACCTCAATCCGAAAGCCAAGTGGTCGGACGGCCAGCCGGTGACGCCGGAGGACGTGCTGTTCAGCTATGACGTCTACACCGAGAAAGGGCGACCGCCCTACAGCGACCGCATGGCCAGGGTCGCCAAGCTCGAAAAGACCGGCGACCACAGTGTGCGCTTCACCTTCAACGACAAGGCCGATCGCGAATTCCCGCTGATCATCGCGCTGACGCCGATCATCCCGAAGCACGCCTTCGACAAGGAGACCTTCGACAAGACGACGCTGAAGCCGGTGATCGGCAGTGGTCCCTATACGATCGCGCAGGTACAGCCCGGCCAGCGCATCGTGTTCAAGCGCAACCCGGATTACTGGGGCAAGGATGTCCCTGCCAAGCGCGGTTTCGACAATTACGACCAGATCACCATCGAGTATTTCCTCAACGCCAACGCCAAGCTCGAAGCGTTCAAGAAAGGCCTTTGCGCCATCGACGATGACAGCGACCCGGTCAAGCGCGAGCGCGATCTCGATTTTCCGGCCTTCCACAAGGGCGATGTGGTCGCGCAAACCTTCGACACCGGCATTCCGCCCGTCGTGACCGGCTTCCTGTTCAACACAAGGCTGCAGAAATTCGCCAATCCGGCCGTGCGGCGCGCGCTCGGCATGCTCTACGACTTCGAATGGGCCAACAAGAACCTGTTTGGCGGCAAATACACGCGCACGATGAGTTACTGGCAGAATTCGGAGCTTTCCGCGATCGGTCATCCGGCCGACGACAGGGAGAAGGCGCTTCTGGCGCCCTACCCCGGCCGCGTGCCGGCCAATGTCATGGACGGCACGTATCGGCCACCGGTGACTGACGGATCCGGCCAGGACCGCCGCGTGCTGAAGGCAGCCTTCGATCTCTTGAAAAGCGCCGGTTATCATGTGCAGGACGGGATAATGCTCGATGCCGAGGGCAAACCTTTCGGTTTCGAGATACTGACCGCCTCGCAGGACGAGGAGCGCCTTGCCGGCATCTACCAGCGCACGCTGGAGAAGATCGGCATCAATGTCACCATTCGCAGCCTTGACGGCGATCAGATCCAGTCGCGCAAGCAGCGCTTCGATTTCGAGGTCCTGGTTGGATCGAGCGGCTTCAACAATTCGCTGTCGCCCGGCATCGAGCAGACCGGGCGTTGGAGTTCGGCCGCGGCCAGGACGGAAGGCTCGTTCAATCTTGCCGGCGTCGCCGATCCGGCGGTGGACGCGGCAATCGAAGCGATGCTGCGCGCCCGCTCGAAGGAGGATTATGTCGCTGCGGTTCGCGTTCTCGACCGGCTGCTGATCTCCGGCAACTACATGGTGCCGATGCAGCACAACACGCAGCAATGGATTGCTTACTGGAACTATCTGGAACATCCGCAAAAGACGCCCATATTTGGCTATCAACTGCCGACCTGGTGGCGCAAGCCAAATTGAAGATACAGGAGATCGAGATGAGCGAGATGAACGCCATCACCGTCGATGTGGTGTCCGATGTGGTCTGCCCATGGTGCTTCATCGGGCAGAAGCGGCTCGACAGAGCGATCGCGGCTGTCGGCGATGTTGACGTGCATATTCGCTGGCGGCCATTCCAGCTCGATCCGACCATTCCGCCGCAAGGCAAGGATCGCCACGAATACATGCTGGCCAAGTTCGGCAGTGACGAGCGTATCCGCGAGATTCATGGCCGCATCGAGCCGCTCGGCGAAGTCGAAGGCATCTCCTTCGCCTTCGACACCATCAAGGTAGCGCCGAACACGCTGGATGCGCACCGCCTGATCCGCTGGGCGGGTGCCGCCGGCGAAGCCGTGCAGAACAGGCTTGTGCGCCGGCTGTTCCAGCTGAATTTCGAGGAAGGCGCCAACATCGGCGACCATGCCGTTCTGATCGAAGCCGCGCGCGAGGCCGGCATGGACGCGTCCGTCGTTGCCACGCTTTTGCCGACTGACGCCGATGTCGAGGCGGTTCGCACCGAGATCGCCACCGCGTCGCGAATGGGCATATCTGGCGTGCCGTGCTTCCTGCTCGAGGGCAAATACGCGGTCATGGGCGCGCAGGATGCCGATACCCTGGCTGATGCCATTCGCCAGGTGGCGGCTGCCAAGGCGCGCGGCGAATTGGAAAAGGTCGGCTGAGGCCGGCCACCTTCTCCTTTCCCGACAGGAGCAAGTCTTACTTCACCGTCACCTTGGCCTTGCTGATGAAAAATCCATGGCCGTTTGTGGCCGTGCAGGTCAGTCCCTTGGTTGACGACTGGCACGAGAACGGTCCTGCGCTCCAGCTGTTGCCGTAGCCAAGCTTGTCGACATCGCTGCAGCAGCCTTGCTCGCCTGGGTTTTTGATCAGTGTCGCCGGTCCCTTGGGGCCCAGGATGATGGTGACATAGCTCGGCTCGACGCGCGAGCAACTCAATTCCGGGCCGCCATCCTTCGGCTCATAGGTGCTGGTGCCGCCTTTCGCCGTGTAGATGCAGCCGATGTTGCCGGATGGCGTGTTGAACTCGATCTGGCCGTCGGCGCTTGCCGGGATGCCCTGCTCGGCGGCATGGGCCAAAGGTACAGAGGCAAATAGGGGCAGCCAGGCGAAGAGGAACAGGATTGCGGCCGAGCGTGCAAGCATTGGGAGCTTCCTTGTTGGAGAACCGGACATGCATGAGTGTCGACAATGCCAGGCAAGGTTCAATCCCGAACGGATGAATTGTCAAACGCAGTTCCTGAGCTGACCCGACAAGACGGAACGCGCCGCTCGGACGATTTTCCGGTCACTTCCTGCCTCCGGCAAGGACGATAACGGCAAGCCTGGCGAGGTCACGAACGGCAAATTTTCCGATGTTCGGGCCAGCCCGCTCTGAGAAAATCGCTCGATCCGTACGATTTCGAGTTCACAAAACCGTGCGATAACCTTCCCTAAGGGAAGCTTCATCGACGGCATGTCTCCGCAGATCAAGCGTTTGAAATCAATAACGATATCCTGATTTTTGCCGGCTGTTGTCGCTATATTTCGGCGTGTCATCTGTTGCCTCTTGGCAACGGCCGTTGGGTGTAATCAGTTTGGCCAGCTTTAAAAATTAATGGAAAATGATCAATTGGTGTTACCATCCGTAACAAAAGAAAAAAGGTTTGGGCGGGATCGTGATTCGGGTCGGTAGACCATCGCAAGAGTCAGTACCGGAAAAAACACCTCGCGATGCCGCAGGGCGATCGCTTCTGACGCCGGTATCGTCGATGCGCAGCTTCTGGGGCCTGATGCGGGCCTACTGGGTCTCGGACCGCTGGAAAGAAGCCTGGACACTGACGCTGGTGATTGCGCTGCTCACCGCGCTGTCCAGCAAGGCCGGTGTCTGGTTCGCCGAAGCCTCCGGCGAACTGGTCAACTCGATCGCCTTCTTCCATGATGCGGCCAACACCACGCCGCTTCGCTCGCTGCTGGTCAATGCCGGCATCCTCGTCCTGCTGGTCCTGCTCAAGGACGCCGGCTTCACTGGCATCCGCAACCTTGTCTCAGCGACATTGCACCGCAAATGGCGCGGCTGGCTGGACAGCCGCTTCAATGAAGCGTTGCTGGATGGCAATCATACGCATTTCCATGCGCAGCATGCGTCGACCGGCAGCGGCGCGCCCGCCCCCGACAATATCGATCAGCGCGTCCAGGAATCCATCAAGGACATGACCGGCGGCGCCATCGGGCTCGCCATGGGCGTGCTGGGCGTCGCCACTTCGCTCTATTTCGTCGGCCAGAAGCTGCTCGAAAACTCCGTCGAGGTGAAGGGGCTGGAGTTCCTCGGCAACTATGGCAGCGCTGTCCTCGCCTTCCTGGCCGTCGCCACCTATGTGCCGCTGAACACATGGATCGCGGTCAAGCTCGGCGGCCTGCTCGAGCGCCTCAACGTCAGGATGCAGCAAGCCGAGGGCAGCTATCGCGGCGAGCTGACGACGTTCCTGCGCCGCAGCTTCCATGTCGCGGCGTCTCAGGGCGAAGGCGTGCAAAGGACCATGCATGGCCGGCTCTATGTCGATATCGACGGCACCTGGACGCGGCTGAACATCGTCAACACGGTCTACATGTCGTTCGAGCTGATCTACAATTTCATCGGCGCCCGCATTGTCGCCTACGGACCGGGCCTGGTGCCGTTCATCCACAACGGCCTTGATCTCAAGGGCTACATAACCGGCTCCGAACTGGTCAATTCGTTGATCGGCCAGTGTTCGTGGTTCATCCACGTCATGCCCGCCATCGCCACGCTGCGCGCCAACAGCCAGCGTGTCACCGAGCTGGCCAATGCGATCGAGAATGTCCAGCATCCGCAGGAATTCTACAGCCAGACCGGCCGCTCCGACTTCCACTATGCCAGCCAGAACCCGGTTTTCGGTCTGACCATCCAGAAGCTCGAACTGGCGCATCAGGGCGAGGATGCGACGCCCTTCCTCAGTGCCGCCAATTTGCGCTTCCGGCGCGGCGAATGGACCTTCCTGAAAGGCGAGTCCGGTTGCGGCAAGACTTCGCTGATCAAGGCGATCAACGGCCTGTGGCCCTATGGCCGCGGCACCATTGTCTTCCCCGAAGGCGTCAAGAGTTTCTATGCTGCCCAGGAGGTCAAGCTGCAGCCGGTGTCGCTGAAACAGCTAGTCTGCCTGCCCGGCTCCGAGCACGACCATGGCGACGCGCAGGTCGCATCAGCGCTGCACAAGGCCGGCCTGGGCGACTTTATCGAGCACATGGCCGACGAAAACCGCGAAGGCAAAAGCTGGGATCAGGTCCTGTCGGGTGGCCAGAAACAGAAGCTGGTGGTGGCCCGCATCGTGCTGCAGCAACCGGGATTACTGTTCCTCGACGAGGCAACCGGCGCGCTCGACCCCGATGGCAAAATTGCTTTCCACCAGGCCATCAAGGACAACTGCCCCGATGTCACGGTGATCAGCGTCATGCACGAGGCGGTGGCGCCGCGATCGATGACCGGCAGCGAATTCTATCACAGCATCGTCGCGATCGCCGACGGCGTCGCCACCAAGAAGCCGCTGGTTCCGACCCTGCCTGTCGAACTCACCACCATTCTCGCGCAGCCAAGGCCGGTCCCAAGGCCGGTCGAGGACAAGTGGCTGCGTTTCTCGCGCCGGCTAAAGCAGAAATAAAGACGCTCTGATCCGAGCCGGCCGTGTCATGCGGCGGCCTGCGATCACAGTCGCGCGATCTCGGCAACCCGCCGGCATTTTCCTTCCTCACCGCGATTGACACGGCAAGGCGCGCTCCTATGTTGCGCCCGCTTGCAGACAGTCAAACGCGAACCCGCAAGCGGAAAGGTCACCGCGCCATGCCTGGCGACAGTCACAGTCGAACGCAACCGCCGTCCGCCTAGACGTGACCTCTAATGGTTCATGTCCTGCCGGACGGCAAGGAGTGAGCCATGAACGAATTTACCGCCGTAGCGAGCGACGAGGCCGTCGCCATCGCCCGTATCCTAGCCAATGATCACGTCGCCGACATTGTCGAGGCCCTGAACAGGGAGCCGCGGGAAACCGCGACGGAACTGCTTTGTGAAGTGACGTTCGAGCGGCTGGTCGAGATCTTCGACCAGCCCGAACTCGACGGCGCGTCCGAACTCATGGAGGCGCTGCCGCGCGCCAAGGCGGGCAAGCTGCTCACCGCCATGTCGGTCGACCGCGCCGCCGACATCCTGCGCGAGCTCGACGAGCCGGCCCGTTCCGAGCTGCTCGGCGGGCTTGCACCACCGCTGCGCGTAACGCTGCTTTCCATTCTCGGTTATCCCGAAGGCAGTGCCGCATCGATCATGACGACGGAGTTCGTCAGCGTACCCTCGGACTGGACCGTGGGCCGCACGCTCGACTACATCCGCAAGGTCGAGCGGACGCGCGAGACCGTCTACGCGATCTATATCGTCGATCCGGAAACGCACCTGCTTGTGCGGTCGACCGGCCTGCGCCGGCTGATCACCGGTGAGCCGGACGACTCGATCATGACGGTGGCGCCGGATCGTGTTCCGGTGACGGTCAGCCCGCTGACCGATCGCGAAACCCTGGCACAGACGATCTCCAAATACGATCTGCTTGCCGTCCCGGTCGTCGATCACGGCAAGATCCTCGGCATCGTCACCATCGACGACATCATCGACACGATGATCGAGGAGACGACCGAGGACGTCCATCGTTTCGGCGGCATGGAAGCCCTCGACGAGCCGTATATGAAGATGAGCTTCCTCGCCATGATCAAGAAGCGCGGCGGCTGGCTGTGCGCGCTGTTCATCTCAGAGATGCTGACGGCCAACGCCATGCAAAGCTATGAGGGCGAGTTGGAGAAGGCGATCGTGCTGACGCTGTTCATCCCGTTGATCATGAGCTCGGGCGGCAATTCCGGCTCGCAGGCGACGTCGCTCGTCATCCGGGCGCTGGCGCTGCGCGAGATCGGTCTTCGTGACTGGTGGCGGGTGGCGCTGCGCGAACTGCCGACTGGCCTCGTGCTCGGCGCCATGCTGGGCGTGGTCGGCATCTGCCGCATCGCGCTCTGGCAATATATGGGCTTCTACGACTATGGCCCGCACTGGCCGCTGATCGCCACGACGGTCGGCGCGGCACTGGTCGGTATCGTCACCTTCGGTTCGCTGTCGGGGTCGATGCTGCCGTTCGCCTTGAAACGCATCGGCTTCGATCCGGCCAGCGCATCGGCCCCGTTCGTCGCCACGCTGGTCGATGTCACCGGGCTGGTGATCTATTTCTCGGTGGCGCTGGTGATCCTGCGCGGAACGCTGCTCTGAGCGGCACACCTGTCTCCGCCGCCGGCCATCGCCGGCGGGGGTTCCGACCTTCCCTGTGTCAGGCCTGCCTGCCATAGATCGCGTCGCGCAGTGCATCGGGGAAGGCGCCCGTCATGCCTGATATGGCGGTGTTGGTCAGCGTCACCACCGTCAGGTCGAGCGTCGGATCAACGAACCAGGAATGACCGTAGACACCGCCCCAGCGCCAGGTGCCGGCGGCCTGGGGCGTCGACGCGGCAAGCGGGTCGCGCAGGACGCCAAATCCGAGACCCCAGCCCCAGCCGGGCATGGTGGTCTCCAGGCCCGCTATTGCGTCCGTGGTCATAGCCGCTGCCGTTTCGGGGCGGATGACCGATCCACCCCTGGAACGCAGCGCCTCAAGAAGCTTGAGGACGTCGCCGGCGGTGCCGTTCATGCCGGTGCCGCCCGAGGCGAAAGACGCGGGATCGAAGACGCGCCCAGGCGAAAATGAGATGGCGCCATCGCCGAAGGGCACGCGATGTTGCTCGCCCATGGCGATGGCCTTGCCGGGTCCATCGGCGTAAGGCGTCACCAGCCGCGATCGATCGCGCACGACAAAGGCTGCGTCATCCATGCCGAGCGGCTGGACGACCAGGCGATCGACCAGCTCCGGCAGGGTGGCGCCAGTGGCTCTCGCCATGGCCTCGCCCAGCACATCCATCGCCACCGAATAGCCCCAGCCCGTTCCCGGCACATAGGACAGCGGCACCGAGGCGATGCGGCTGAGGTTCTCGGCCATCGAAAGGCCGGGCTGGTCAAGACCGTCGGAGATCCCGGCGCGATGATAGGGTCCGTCGGCTGCCTCGCGGAAGCCGTAGCTCAGGCCGGCGGTATGCGTCAGCAGCTGTCGCAGGGTGATGACGGGCTCGCTGCCGTCCGCCAGTTTCGGTTGGAATTCAGGGATGAATTTCGTCGTGGGATCGTCGAGGCCGATCACGCCGGCTTCGACAAGCGCAAGTGCCGCGGTCGCGACGACGGGTTTGGTCACCGACGCCAGCCGGAAGATCGCGTCCGCCGCCATCGGTTTCTTGGATTCGCGGTCCGCAAGGCCGGCGGCGCGGCTGTATAGGGTTTCGCCGCGTCGGGCGACGAGGATCACCGCGCCGACAATGCGCTCCTCCTCGACGGCCCTATCGACAACCTGATCGACGCGTCCGCCAAAGTCATGGTCGAGCGGTGCGGGCATTGATTGCTCCCTTGGCGACGAGCCAACCGGCATCAGCCGACGCGCTCGCCGTCCTTCACGCGATAGGTCGGCTTGTACATGGTGACCAGTTCTTCCGCCGCTGTCGGATGCACCGCCATTGTCCGGTCGAAATCATCCTTGGTCAGCTCGGCTTTCAGCGGAATGGCGAGAAGCTGCGCCATCTCGCCGGCATCCGGCCCCAATATGTGGGCGCCAAGCACTTTCTTCGACGCGCCATCGACCACCAGCTTCATCAGCATCTTCTCGTCGCGCCCGGACAGCGTGTGCCGCATCGGCCGGAATGTCGCGCGGTAGATTTCGATGTCGGAGAATCGTTTGACGGCATCGTCCTCAGACAGGCCGACGGTGCCGATCTCCGGCTGTGAAAACACTGCGGTCGCAATCGTCTGGTGGTCGGGTGCGGTCGGATTTCCCTTGAAGGCGGTTTCGATGAAACACATCGCCTCATGGATCGCCACCGGCGTCAGTTGTACGCGGTTGGTGACGTCGCCGATCGCCCAGATGTTGTCGACGTTGGTGCGCGAGTATTCGTCGACCGCGATCGCGCCGGTCTTGGTCATCTCCAGACCGATGCCTTCCAGGCCCATATTCTCGGTGTTGGGAATGCGGCCGATGGCCAGCATCACCTGGTCGACCGTCAGCACCTTGCCGCCGCTGACGAGCGCGTCGAGCCGGCCGTCCGGCCGCTTGCGCACCCATTCGGATACGGAATGGCAGAGGATCTTTATCCCCTTCTTCTCCATCGTCTCGTGCAGCATGCGCCGCAGATCCATGTCGAAGCGGCTGAGGATCTCCTTGCCGCGATAGACCAGCGTGGTGTCGACGCCGAGGCCGTGGAAGATGTTGGCGAATTCGACGGCGATGTAGCCGCCGCCTTCGATCATGATCGCCTTGGGCAGCTCCTTGAGGTCGAAAGCCTCGTTGGAAAAGATGCAATGTTCGTGGCCGGGCAGCGCCGGATGCGCCGCCGGGCGGCCGCCGGTGGCGATCAGGATCTGGTCCGATGTGACGGTGCGATCCTCGCTGAGAAGATGCACGACATGCGGGTCGACGATCATGGCGCGCGAATGAAAAGCCTCGCCGCCGGCGCCCTCGACATTCCTCTTGTAGATCGCCTCCAGCCGGCTGATCTCGCGATCCTTGTTGGCAACCAGCGTCTGCCAGTCGAAACTGGCTTCCGGCACCGTCCAGCCATAGCCGGCGGCATCGGCAAAATGCTCGGGAAATTGCGAGGCATAGACATAGAGTTTTTTCGGCACGCAGCCGCGGATGACGCAGGTGCCGCCATAGCGGTATTCCTCGGCGATGCCGACGCGCTTGCCGAGCGCGGCCGCCACGCGCGCCGCGCGCACCCCGCCCGAGCCGCCGCCGATGACGAAAAGATCGTAGTCGTAACCGGCCATGACGCGGCTCCCTAGGCTTCAGAAATGTGAGAGACAGGTAGGCCGCAAAACGTCAAAAGAAAAGCCCGGACAAGCCGGGCTTTTGCTGATGGCCGCTTGAGCATGATCCCGAAAAGTGGAATCCGGTTTTCGGAAAAGATCATGCTCAAATAAAGAGCTAGAGCCCCAGGGCTCTAGGCCGTTTTGAAATGCAGGATCAGTTGTTGTCCGCGGGGGCCGCACCATCGGCCGGTGCTGCGTCATCCGCCGGAGCGGCTCCGTCCGCGGGCGCCGCTGGTGCTGCCTGCGCCTTTGCCTTGGCGGCAGCCGCCAGCGTTTCGCCGACCTGCTGGGCAAGATCGCGACCGAGGCCGTTCTGCCAGATGTCGGCTGCCTTGACCAGGTCGCGGGTCACCGTCGGGCCGCTGTCGAGCAGCTTCTTGCCCGAATCGGAATTGTAGAAGGCGGCGATATCGGTCAGTTCCTTTTCGGAGAACACTTTTGCGTAAGCGAGTGCTGCTTCCTTCTCGAGGTCAGCGCGGCGCGAAGCCAGCGCCAGCGCCTTCTCGCTGATGGTCTTGCCGATCAGTTCCTGCATGTCCGGGTTCTTCTGGATGAGCTGCGACTCAAGCGCGGCGGCCGCCTGCGGCAGGATGTTGTCGAACGGGTCGGTCGCGTGGATCGCCGCGACCGCGGCGCGGGCGGCCTTCAGGTGCGATTCCGTGACATCCTGTGAAAACGCCGGCGAAGAGAAGGCAAGAACGGCTGAAGCCGCCAGAACGGCGCAAAGGCTGCGAACCCGGTTATGCAACATCATGATCGGTAGAACTCCCTGGTTTTCGGGCGGCATGGACGGTTTGGATACCGTCGCCGCCGGCGATGATGGCCGCTGAAGCCAGCCCGATGAAAAGACCATGCTCGACCACGCCCGGAATGGCGTGGAGAGCATTCGAAAGCGCTCTTGTATCCGGAATGCGGCCAAAAGATGCATCGAGGATAAAATGGCCGCCGTCTGTAACAAAAGCCTGGTCCCCCGTCATCCTCAATGTGACCGGACCGGAAAGACCGAGCCTTTCAGCCGCGGCGCCAATCGCGATTTCGGTGGCGCGCAGGCCGAACTGGTTGACTTCGATCGGCAGTGGAAAACGGCCGAGCGTCTCGACCATCTTCGACCGGTCGGCAATGACGATCATGCTCTGGGACGCCGCAGCGACGATCTTCTCGCGCAGCAGCGCGCCGCCGCCGCCCTTGATCAAGGTCAGTTCCGGATCGACTTCGTCGGCGCCGTCGACGGTGAGATCGAGCTCAGGCGTTTCCTCTAGCGTCGACAGCGGCACGCCGAGCTCACGGCACAGCAACGCGGTGCGCTCCGAGGTCGGCACGCCGATGACGGTCATGCCGGTGGCGACCTTTTCGGCCAGTAGCCGCACGAACTCTTCGGCCGTGGTGCCGGTGCCGATGCCGAGCCGCATGCCGTCGCTCACATGGGCGAGCGCCGCGCGTGCGGCTTCGACCTTCAATTGCCTTGCATCCATGCCGCTTGCTGCCCCGAAACCTGACGTTTTGGGCTCCTAGCATCTTTGCCGGTCTGGTCAAAGCCCTTGGCAGTGGCCTACCGCTGTTGGCGAGAGGCATGTTGTGCACGCGCGGACAATGAGCGCGGGCAGCCATGATAGGAATTTTTTCTTGATCCGGTGACGGCAGCTATGCTACATATTTGTCGATGGTGCTGATTTGCGCCAGCGACCCGCCGCCGTGGCGGGTTTTTCATGTCTGGCGGCTCGCCGCGAAATGTCCAGCTCTTGGGCTGCCTGAGCGAGCTTTGCCAAGCCGGCTTGCCCCCAGTCAGCTTGCCATGACGCGTCGCAGCCTTTATCGCCTCCCCCTTGTACAAATCTGCGCAGGACTGACCATGACCCGACCGATCATCGTCTTCGACCTCGACGGTACGCTGATCGACACAGCGCCGGACCTGCTCGACAGCTTGAACCACAGCCTTGCCGCCAGCGCGCTCGCGGCGGTCGACGAAGCCGGCTTCAGGCGCTTTGTCGGTCACGGCGGCCGCGTGATGATCGAACGGGCGCACGCGGCCCAGCAGCGGTCGCTCGATGTCCAGGAGCACGACCGGCTGCTGAAACTGTTCCTCGACCACTACACGATCAACATCCCCGGCAAATCGCGCCCCTACCCCGGCGTCGTCGAGGCGATCGCGCGCTTCGAAGATGCCGGCTATCTCCTGGCCATCTGCACCAACAAGTACGAGGCCAACTCGCTGGCGCTGATCGAGGCGCTCGGCCTGACCAGGCATTTCGCCGCAATCGCCGGAC
>NZ_RZRQ01000140.1:0-14891 GCF_003997785.1 Mesorhizobium sp. M7D.F.Ca.US.004.01.2.1
TTTGCTGGCACGCTGGCCGCCTTCAGCTTGGTCGCGGCAGCTTCGGCAACTGGCGCTTTCGGCTTGACCTTGCCGGCTGCCTTTGGAGCCGCCTTGGCCCCCGCTTTCGCCGGCGCCGTCGTCCTTGATGCTTTTGCCACCCGTTACCTCCCTCGACAATTCTTGTTCGTCTGCGTTGCGCTCGCCCCTGAATTGACAGAGACGTCCTCCGCTGCTGCCGCTATATCATCTATGTATTGCCTCCATTGGTGACCGTGCAAGTCTTGCCCTTGCGGCAAGGCGGCGAAAGATTTGCCGTCCAAAATCTTTCCAGCGGCCGACACTCTCCCCTGTGTCCCGGCCTGTGTCCCGGTGCATCCTCGGCTGCTCGGAAGAGCGCGCGGCATCGATATCGTCAAATCGGCGATCAATAAAAAAATGCGGTCGTTAATAATAGCGTGAATGGAAAAAACTGCTAATTTTTTCTGCCATTTAGCAAAATCGCGGATTTTTTTCCTGCTTCCCGCGGGGTAAGCAAACGGGGTGTTCCAAAGCCGGAAAAACGGTGCTTATATGCGCGCTTCGCGAGCCTGATAGAGGGGCTTGGAAGAACATCAGGGAGTGCTCAATGAAGAAGAAACTGACTTTTGCAGCCGCGTTGCTGGCTGCAAGCGTCCTGGGCGGCGTGGCCAACGCGAAAACTCTGGTCTATTGCGCGGAAGCTTCGCCTGAGGGTTTCGACCCGGCGCCGTATACCGCAGGCCAGACGTTCGACGCGTCGTCGCGCACCGTCTTCAACCGCCTTGTCGAATTCGATCACGGCAAAACAACGACCTCGCCGGGCCTGGCTGAAAGCTGGACGATCTCCGACGATGGCAAGGAATACGTCTTCAAGCTGCGCAAGGGCGTCAAGTTCGCCGCCACCGACTATTTCACCCCGACGCGCGACTTCAACGCCGACGACGTGGTGTTCTCTTTCGAGCGTCAGGTCGACAAGGCTGGCCCGTGGTTCCAGTACATCCCGGGCATTGCCTACCAGTATTACAATGACCAGTTCGGCGACAACATCACCAAGGTCGAGAAGGTCGATGACCTGACGGTGAAGTTCACCCTCAAGGAGCCGGCAATCACCTTCATTCCGACGCTGGGCATGGACTTCGCCTCGGTCGTCTCCAAGGAATATGCCGACAAGCTGCAGGCGGACAAGACACCTGAACTCTTCAACCAGAAGCCGATCGGCACCGGCCCGTTCATCTTCGTCGACTACCAGACCGACGCGGCCATCCGCTACAAGGCCAACCCGGACTATTGGGGCGGCAAGCAGAAGATCGACGATCTGGTCTTCGCCATCACCACCGATCCAGCGGTGCGTGCGCAGAAGCTCAAGGCTGGCGAATGCAACATCATGTCATACCCGGCACCGGCCGACATCGCCGGCCTGCAGGCTGAAGCCAGCCTGAAGGTCGACGAGCAGGAAGGCCTCAATGTCGGTGCGCTGATGTACAACACCCAGCAGAAGCCGTTCGACGACGTGCGCGTCCGCAAGGCGCTCAACATGGCCATCAACAAGAAGGCTATCATCGACGCCGTCTTCCAGGGTGCCGGCCAGGTGGCGGTTAATCCGATCCCGCCGACCATGTGGTCCTACAACAAGGAAGTGAAGGACGATCCGTACGATCCGGATGCATCCAAGAAGCTGCTCGAAGAAGCCGGCGTCAAGGACCTCAAGATGAACGTCTGGGCCATGCCGGTGTCGCGCCCGTACATGCCGAACGCGCGCCGCACCGCCGAACTGATCCAGTCGGACTTCGCCAAGGTCGGCGTCACCGTCAACATCGTCAGCTACGATTGGGGTGAATACCTCAAGCGCGCTTCCGCGGTCGATCACGATGGCGCCGTCATCGTCGGCTGGACCGGCGACAATGGCGATCCGGACAACTTCCTCGGCGTGCTCCTGAGCTGCGCTTCCGTCGGTTCGAACAACCGCGCGGAATGGTGCAACAAGGACTTCGACGCGCTCATCAATAAGGCCAAGACCGTTTCGGATCAGGCCGAGCGCACCAAGCTCTATGAACAGGCACAGGTCATCTTCAAGGAACAGGCACCCTGGGCGACGCTCGCTCACTCCAAGGTGTTCATGCCGATGCAGAAGACCGTCACCGGCTTTGCGATGGATCCGCTCGGTATCCATCGCTTCGACGGCGTCGATATCGCCGAATAAGGTTGCGAAACGGGGGCGTCGCCATGTGGTGACGCCCCCACTCGCCCGCCATGCTGCGCTATATCCTCGGCAAGCTCGCCCTCATCATCCCGACCTTCATCGGGATAACCATCCTCGCCTTTGGCTTCGTGCGCATCCTGCCCGGTGATCCGGTGCTGGTGCTTGCGGGCGAACGCGGCCTGTCGCCCGAACGTCACACGGCGCTGATGCACCAGTTCGGTTTCGACCTGCCGATATGGCAACAATACCTGACCTATCTGACGAACATCCTCAGCGGTGATTTCGGCACCTCGTTTTCCACCAAGACGCCGGTGCTCAAGGACTTCCTGGTGCGCTTCCCGGCAACGGTCGAGCTCGCCATCTTTGCCATGATCTTTGCCGTCTTCCTGGGTGTCGCCGCCGGCATCTTCGCCGCCATTCGCCGCGGCTCCTGGTTCGATCAGCTGACCATGGGCACGGCGCTGGCAGGCTATTCCATGCCGATCTTCTGGTGGGGTCTGCTGCTGATCATCGTGTTCTCCGGCACGCTGCACTGGACACCGGTTTCCGGCCGCATCGACCTTCTCTACTTCTTCAAGCCGGTGACAGGCTTCATGACCATCGATTCCCTGATCTCCGGACAGAAGGGCGCCTTCCGTTCGGCACTGTCACACCTTGTTCTTCCAACCATCGTGCTCGGCACCATCCCGCTCGCGGTCATCGCCAGGCAGACGCGGTCGGCCATGCTCGAAGTGCTTGGCGAAGACTATGTGCGCACCGCGCGCGCCAAGGGCCTGACCCCGTTCCGGGTGGTCGGCCTGCATGCCTTCCGCAACGCGCTGATCCCGGTCGTCACCACCATCGGCCTCCAGGTCGGCACGCTTTTGACCGGCGCCATCCTGACCGAGAGCATCTTCTCCTGGCCCGGCATCGGCAAATGGATGATCGACGCCATTTCCAAGCGCGACTATTTCACCGTGCAGGGCGGGTTGCTTTTGATTGCGCTGATCGTCATGTCGGTGAACCTGATCGTCGACGTGCTCTACGCCGTCATCAACCCACGCATCCGGGCCAACTGACATGAGCAACGAAGGCCCAGCCACCATCGAAGCCGCGACCGTCGTCAAGCAGCAGGACGCAAGGCTGCAGATGTTCGGCGAGTTCTGGCACTACTTCTCCGTCAACAAGGGCGCGGTGATCGGGCTCTTCGTCTTTGCGCTGCTGATCCTGATCGCCATCTTCGCGCCGTTGCTGGCACCGCATTCGCCGGACGATCAGTTCCGCGACTTCTTCCTGACGCCGCCGGCCTGGCAGGAGGGCGGCAACGCGCAGTTCCTGCTCGGCACCGACGCCGTCGGTCGCGATATGCTGTCGCGGCTGATCTACGGCTCGCGTTTCTCGCTCGCCATCGGCTTCGTCGTCGTCACCACCGCGCTGATCTCCGGCGTCATCCTCGGCCTGCTCGCCGGCTACTGCCGCGGCTGGGTCGACACGCTGATCATGCGCATCATGGACATCATCCTGGCCTTCCCGTCGCTGCTGCTGGCCCTGGTGCTGGTGGCGGTGCTTGGCCCCGGCCTCGTCAACGCCATGATCGCCATCGCCTTCGTGCTGCAGCCGCATTTCGCCCGGCTCACCCGCGCCGCCGTAATGGCCGAGAAGACCCGCGAATACGTCGTCTCCGCCAAGGTCGCCGGCGCCAGCCATCTCAGGCTGATGCTGGTCACCATCCTGCCCAACTGCATCGCGCCGCTGATCGTGCAGGCGACGCTGTCCTTCTCCAACGCCATTCTCGAGGCGGCCGCCCTTGGCTTCCTCGGCATGGGCGCACAGCCTCCGACGCCGGAATGGGGCACCATGCTGGCCGAGGCGCGCGAGTTCATCCTGCGCGCCTGGTGGGTCGTGACCTTCCCCGGCCTCGCCATCCTGATCACCGTCTTCGCCATCAATTTGATCGGCGACGGCCTGCGCGACGCGCTCGACCCCAAGCTGAAGAGGTCGTGAGAATGCCTCTGCTCGAGATCAAGAACCTCACCGTCTCCTTCGACACCGCGGCCGGACCGTTCATGGCCGTGCAGGGCATCGACCTGTCGATCGAGCCGCGCGAAGTGCTGGCGATCGTCGGCGAGTCCGGTTCCGGCAAGTCGGTGGCGATGCTGGCGGTGATGGGCCTGTTGCCCAACACGGCAACGGTCAAGGCCGACCGCATGGCCTTTGACGGCATCGATCTGCTGAAGCTCAGCCCGTCCGAACGCCGCAAGATCGTCGGCAAGGACATCTCGATGATCTTCCAGGAGCCGGTCGCTAGCCTCAACCCGTGCTTCAACGTCGGCTTCCAGATCGAGGAGGTGTTGCGCTTCCACATGGGCATGGACCGCGCCCAGCGCCGGGCGCGGGCCATCGAATTGATGAAGCTGGTCGGCATCGCCGATCCGGAAGAACGCTTGAGTTCGTTTCCGCACCAGATGTCGGGCGGCCAGTGCCAGCGCGTCATGATCGCCATCGCCATCGCCTGCAATCCGAAACTGCTGATTGCCGACGAGCCGACGACGGCGCTCGACGTCACCATCCAGAAGCAGATCCTCGATCTCCTGGTTTCGCTGCAGGCCAAATACGGCATGGGCCTGATCATGATCACCCACAATATGGGCGTGGTGGCCGAGACCGCCGATCGCGTCATCGTCCAGTACAAGGGCCGCAAGATGGAAGAGGCCGACGTGCTGTCGCTGTTTGAATCGCCGAAGAGCAACTACACCCGTGCGCTGTTGTCGGCGCTGCCGGAGAACGCCGTCGGCGATCGTCTGCCGACCGTGTCCGACATGATGTTCGAGCCGGCCCCTTCGGCTGCTGGAGCCGCCTCATGAGCACCACGGTTCTCGAAGGCAAGAACATCGTCCGCGACTATCACATCGGCGGCGGCCTGTTCACCGGACCGCGCACCGTGCATGCGGTCAAGGGCGTCTCCTTCAAGGTGGACAAGGGCAAGACGCTGGCCATCGTCGGCGAAAGCGGCTGCGGCAAGTCCACACTTGCCCGCATCATCACGCTGATCGATCCGGCGACGGCGGGCGACCTGTTCATTGACGGCAACAAGGTCGACATCGTCAGGAATCCCTTGACGAAGGAGATGCGCCGCAAGGTGCAGATCGTCTTCCAGAATCCCTATGGGTCGCTCAATCCGCGCCAGAAGATCGGCGACGTGCTGGGCGAGCCGCTTTTGATCAACACCGACAAGTCGGCCGCCGAGCGGCGTGACCTGGCGATGAAGATGCTGAAGAAGGTCGGCCTCGGCCACGAGCACTACAACCGCTATCCGCACATGTTCTCTGGCGGCCAGCGCCAGCGCATCGCCATTGCCCGCGCGCTGATGCTCAACCCGAGCCTGCTGGTGCTGGACGAGCCGGTCTCGGCGCTCGATCTTTCGGTGCAGGCGCAGGTGCTGAACCTGCTCGCCGACCTGCAGGACGAATTCCAGCTGACCTATGTCTTCATCAGCCACGATTTGTCCGTGGTGCGCTACATCGCCGACGACGTGATGGTGATGTATTTCGGCGAAGCGGTCGAATACGGCTCGCGCGACGAGGTCTTTGCCGACCCCAAGCACAGCTACACCAGGACGCTGTTCGCCGCGACGCCGCGTGCCGACGTCGCCTCGATCAAGGCCAGACTGGCGAAGAAGAAGGCGGCTTAACGTCTCTTCGTCATCCTAGGGCGGAGCTCCGCGAAGCGTCGTTTCACGACAACTTCGCGATGATGGCGCGCAGCGCTGCGCCGAAGCGCCGGACTTCCTCAACCGTGTTGTAGTGGACCAGCGAGGCGCGGATGGCGCCGCTGTCCATCGAGAGGTTGAGACGCTTCATCAGCCGTGGCGCGTACATGTGGCCGTCGCGGATGCCGATCTGCATCTCGGCCATTTCCTCGACGATCCGCTGCGGCGAGAGCTTGCCGATGTTGAAGCAGAAGGTCGGCACGCGCTCGGTGATGCGGGCCTCGTCGGCAACGCCATAGATGGTCGCGCCGCAGTCCTTGAGCACGCCAAGCATCTCGCGCGCCAGCACCAACTCATAGTCGCGGATGGCGCCCATGCCGGCGACGATGTTGTCGCGCCGCGAGCGGTTGTTGGAGGGTGCCAGGTTGCGGCCGATCAGTTCCAGATACTGCACGGCGGCATCCATGCCTGAAACGTTCTCGTAGATGAAGGTGCCGGCCTCGACCTTGTAGGGCGGCTCGTCGGGGATGAAATCCTCGCGGAAGGTAGGCAGCCGCTTCAGTGTTTCGAAACGGCCCCACAGGAAGCCCATATGCGGCGAGAAATTCTTGTAGCCGGAGCAGACGAGATAGTCGCAGTCCCAGGCCTGCACGTCGATCAGCCCGTGCGGCCCGTAGTGCACACAGTCGAGGAACACTTCGGCGCCGGCCGCGTGCGCGATACCAGCCACGGAAGCGACATCGACGATCGAGCCGATCGAATGCGCCGTCACCGTGCAGGCGACGAGACGGGTGCGGTCGGAAACCAGCGGGCGCAGATCGTCGACATGCAGATTGCCGTCCTCGCGCATGCGCCACCATTTGAACTTTGCGCCGGCGGACTCCAGCGCCAGCCATGTCGCGATGTTGGCGTCGTGGTCCATGTCGGTGACGACGATCTCGTCGCGCTCTTGCAGCATCTGGCCGATGCCGAGGCTGACCAGGCGAATGAACGAGGTGGCGTTCATGCCGAAGCAGATTTCCGCCGGGCTGTAGGCATTGATCAGCAGCGCGACGCTTGTCCGAGCATCGGCAACCGACTGGTCGACGGTGACGCTGCGGCCATAACGGCCGCCACGCTGCACATTGTGCGAAACCAGATGATTGGTAACCGCGTCGAGCACGCTTTGCGGGATCTGTGCGCCGGCGGCATTGTCCAAAAAGATGAAGTCGCCGGCCCGCTGCAAGGCTGGAAACATGGCGCGGATAGTGTCGACGGGGAACGCGCCGGAGGCGCTGTTCGCGTTGTCGGTTTGATGCTTGTTCACGGGCAGGCTCCTGCGAAGGACTTGGGCGGGGTGGATCAGTTGGCGAGGTCAGCGCTTCTTTTCGGTCTTGAAGCGCTCTTCAAGCAGGCTGACGAGGCGGACCATCGGCCAGAGGAAGATGAGATAGACAAGCGCGGCGCCGATCAACGGCGAGGGATTGGCGTAGAGCGACTGCGCGTTGGTCGCTTCCTTCAAGAGTTCCGGCAGCGCCACGGTCGAGGCGAGCGAGGTGTCCTTGAACATCGAGACGCAGTTGCTGGTCATCGGCGGGATGACCACGCGGATCGCTTGCGGCAGCACCACCTTGCGCAGGGTCAGCAGGAAGGGCAGGCCAAGCGCCTGCGACGCCTCGAACTGGCCACGCGGAATGCTTTCGATGCCGGAGCGGAACACTTCGGCCGAGTAGGCCGACATGATGAAGGCGAAGGCAGTCACGGCGGAGGCCCAGGACGACAGGCGTATGCCGAGGAAGGGCAGCGCATAGTAGATCAGGATCAGCACGACCAGCACCGGCAGGGCGCGGAAGATGTCGGTATAGCCGACCGCCAGCCACCGCAGCGGCTTCGGTGCATAGAGTCGCACCAGGCTGATCGCCAGGCCGATGGGGATGCCGATGCCGATGCTCAAAATGCCGAGCAGCAGCGTGTTCAGGAAGCCGCGCAGCAGCGCCGGCAGGCTGGATATGATGACATCGGGGTTGAAGAAGGTATCCAGCAGCGACATGGGAGCGTTCCCGAACCCGAGAGCAAGGATGCTCAGGTTAAAACCAATCGACCTCGCCAGCGGCGAGACGGTCTGCGCGGAAGCCGGCGCTGGAGCATGAAATAAATCGTGCCGGCCTGGAAAGCCGGCACGATGTCAGCGCAGCTTTCAGCTCAGGCCTTCGGCAGCGGCATTTCCTTCATGGTCGAAGAGTCGGCAGGCGCGTCGCTGCCGAACCACTTCTTATGGATGGCGGCCAGCGTGCCGTCCTTCTTCATCGCGCTCAGCGCGTCGTTCAGCTTGCCGAGCAGCGGGTGGTCCTTGGTCATCATCAGGCCGTATTGTTCGCCGGTCTTGATGCGTTCCTTGACGACCAGATCCTTCATCTTGGTGAAGGAATACTCCATGCCCGGAATGTCGCTGACGGCGGCATCGACGCGGCCGGCGCTGAGGTCGAGCAGCAGGTTCTGCTGCGTGTCATAACCCTTCACGTCGCTGAAGCCGTCGGCTTCCTGATGCGCCTTGACCCAGGTCTCGCCGGTCGAGCCGGACAGCACGCCGACGATCTTGCCCTTGAGGTCGGCTTCGGCCTTGATCGGGCTGTCGGTCTTGGTGGCGATGCCCATGTCGGAATCATAATAGGGCTGCGTGAACGACTGCGACTTCAGCCGCTCCGCCGTGATGGTGATCGACGAGATGGCGACATCGATGCGCTTCGACGTGGTGGCGGCGAACAGCGCCTGGAAGCCGAGATCGGCGATGTCGGTGGTCATGCCGATGCGCTTGGCTGCTTCGTTGACGATGTCGACTTCGAAGCCCTCGAAGGTGCCGCTCTCGTTCTTGTATTCGAACGGCGGATTGGTCGGGTACGCGCCGACATTGAGCACGTCCGCGGCATAGGCGGTGGCGGGGCCGGCGGCGATGCCGATGGCGGCGGCGAGAAGTAGCAGTTTGCGGCGAGTGAAGCTCATTTGTGTTCCCTCTGTTGTTGATCGGGCGGGTTGCTCCCGCACGGTTTTTTGCCGCCCCGCTTCAGGCAGGGCGTCAATTCATGGCAGCGACCATGCGGTCGAGCGCGGTAGCTATGTCCTTGCGTTCACGGCACACGCACATGCGCAGGAAGGCCGTTGCCGAACTTCCGAAGAGATGGCCGGGCGCCAGGCCGACGCGCGCCGTCTCAAGGATTTTGGCGCAGGCAAGACGTGCGTCGCTTTCGCCTTCCATGGCAAAGAAGGCATACATGCCGCCGCGCGGTTTCGCAGGCAGGATGATGCCTGGAATCTCCGCCAGCCGGTCATAGGCAAGGTCGAGGCCGGTCCGGATACGTTGCCGGATCTCTTCGACCAGCGGCTCGCCCTGGCGGATGGCTGCAACCGCACCAGCCTGGATGGGGGCAGCGGTGCCGCTGTTGATATATTGTGTCATGGCGCCGAGCTGGTCGGCCACCCCTGATGGATGCGTCAGCCAGCCGATGCGCCAGCCGGTCATCGCCCAGGCTTTGGAGAAGCTGTTGACCGACAGCACCCGGTCCCCGTCCTCGGTGATCTGCAGGATGGAGGGGGCAACGTCGCCGTCGAAATAGAGCCGGCCATAGACCTCGTCGGAGATGATCCAGATGCCGGTGCGCCGGCTGAAATCGAGCAGCGCCAGCATCTCCTCGCGCGATGCGGTCCAGCCGGTCGGGTTGGATGGCGTCGACAGGAAGATCGCCCGCGTGCGGGCGTCGCAGGTGGCGAACAGCCGGTCGAAATCCAGATGCCAGTCGCCCCTGAAATCGAGCGAAAACGGCCGTGGCTCACCGCCGATCAAATGGATGGCGTTGTGGATGTTGGGCCATTGCGGCGCGACATAGACGACGTTGCTGCCGGTATCGACCAGCAGTTCCAGCGCCAGGTACAGCGCCTGCATGCCGCCAGGCGTGACGATGGTGCGCGCGATCGGGATCGGCCGGCCATGGATGCGCGTCTGGTACTCCGACAGCGCCTCGTTCAACGGGGCGTGGCCGCGCATGTTGGGAACGTAGAAGGTCAGGCCGTCATCGAAGGCGGCCTTGGCGGCGTCGCGGATGAAAGCCGGCGTCACCATGTCGCCTTCGCCGTACCACAGCGCGATCACATCGCCCAGTTCACGCGCCCGCACGGCAAGGTTGGCGATGTTTTCTGTGTGAAGATCGCGAATCTGGGCGCGCACGCCGTCAAAGGCATAGCGCGCGCTGGACGATGACTGGGGCAGTACGAACGACAAGGACTGAAACCCCTCCTACCCGGAGCACAACGATGGACTGGCCGGGAAGCCGGTCCGGTACGGCCGTCGCCATCGATCCTGGAATGCTTATCCAAAGTGCGGCACTTTTCAAGGCGAAAGTTTTAAGCTTAAAAAGTTTGACCGTCCTGTTGCCGTGCCGATACGCCTTTTTGCGCCAGCTGCGCCCGTCTCATGCCAATTCGTCGCGTGTGGCGGCACAGTTGGCCGCAGCGCCGGCGCCGAGAAACATGGTGTCGCTGGCCAGGATGAAGAAGCTGGCGCCGATGGCTGCCCATTGCCCGACAGGTTGTGGGCTGGCGCAAAATATGCCGGCGGCCTTGCCGTGCGCGATCGTCGCGCCGACGATCGTCCGGATCGCCGCATTGAGCCTGTCTACGCCTTGCGGTCCCAGCGCATCGATCGACACCGAAAGATCGCCGGGGCCGACGAAGATCACGTCGATGCCGTCGACGGCCGCGATCGCTTCGATGTTGGCCAGCCCTTCTGATGTCTCGACCTGGATCGCGACGACGATCCTGTCATTGGCGCCGGCCAGATATTCCGGAATGCGATAGCCATAGCCGGCGGCCCGGCCGGGACCGACACCGCGCTCCCCTTTTGGCGGATAGCGCGAGGCTTTGACGGCCATCGCGGCCTGGGGGGCGGTCGATATGCGCGGCACCAGCACGCCTTGGGCGCCGCTATCCAAGGCCGCCTGGATGGCCTCCGGCGCATGGCCGGGAACACGCACCATGGCCGGCACGCGATGCACGTCGGCCGCGCGCACCATGGTCTCGATCATGTCGCGCGAGATCTGGGCATGTTCCCAGTCGATGCAGAGGAAATCGAGACCGGACTGCGCCATCACTTCGACCGCGACGGGATGGGGAATGGCTGCAAAGGAGCCGACAAGGTTCGTCTTGCCGATGCATTTCTGGCGGAACTCGCTCATGCCGATCCCCTTTTTCGTCCTGCCCAAATCCATATCCGCAAACCAGCGCCAGGCGAAGCGATTTCATGCTTGAAATATTTTTGCGGAGCCGTAGCGTGCGATCTTCGCCGGGAGGTCGCGACATGAACAAACCACACCCCTTGCACGGCCCGAACAGACTGAAGCTCGGCGTCTTTTCGACCAATGCCGATGGCGGCCTTGCCATCACCGACGTTCCGGAACGCTGGACAGCGAGCTGGCAGGACAATCTGACCGCGGCGCAGATCGCCGATCGGGCAGGGCTGGAGTTCATGCTGCCGATCGCGCGCTGGCGCGGCTTTGGCGGCCGCAACAAGGTGCGCGAATGGTCGTTCGAGACCTTCACCTGGGCGGCAGCACTTGCCATGGCCACCGAGCAGATCGGCCTGTTCATGACCGTGCATGTGCCGCTGGTGCATCCGCTCTACGCAGCCAAGGCGCTGGCGACGGTCGACCACATCAGCCAGGGCCGCGCCGGCCTCAACATCGTCTGCGGCTGGAACCCGAAGGAATTCGGCATGTTCGGCACGCCCCTGGTCGAGAAGGGCTACGACCAGGCAGCGGAATGGATCGAAATCCTCGAAAAGCTTTATGCCTCGCCCGAGCCGCTCGACTATGAGGGCACCTACTATCGCCTCAAGGAAGCCGTCAGCCGGCCGGCTAGCCTGCAGGTTCCGCGCCCCGTGACAATGAACGCTGCTTTCGGCGGGCCGGGTCGCGATTTCGCCGCCGCCAGATGCGATTATCTGTTCACGACCTTTTCCGAGATGAGCGATGCCGGCAAGCACGTCGCCGACATCAGCGAGCGCGCCGACAAGGCAGGCCGCGACGTCGGCGTCTACACGGTGGCGCATGTCGTCTGCCGTCCGACGATGGAGGAGGCGCAGGCCTATTACACGCGCTACGCCGTTGATATGGCCGACCACGATGCGGTCGATGCGCATATGGCAGGCAAGAAGGAATTCTCGCAATCGCACGACCCGCATGCCTATGACCGCTATCGGCAACGTTTCGCCGGCGGCGCCGGCACCTACCCGCTGGTTGGAACCCCGGAAACGATCGCCGCCGACATGGCCGCCATTGCCGGGCACGGCTATCAAGGCATCGCGCTGTCCTTCGTCAACTACACGCAGGAACTGCCCTATTTCTGCGATCACGTGCTGCCGATTTTGCGGAAGGCGGGACTGCGCGAATAATTTATTCCTGGGACAATCGATAGTTTATTCCGGGATGACGGCGGTAGCTTGGATCTCCACCTTGGCCCGGTCCTCGACCAGCGCCACCACCTGCATGGCGGCCATCGCCGGAAAGTGCCGGCCGATCACCTCGCGATAGGCCTCGCCGATGCCCCTGAGGTTGGCGAGGTATTCGGCCTTGTCGGTGAAATACCAGGTCATCGAGGTGATGTGCTGCGGCCCCGCACCGGCCTCGGCCAGCACCGCGACGATGTTCTCGAGCGTCTGCCGCACCTGGCCGACAAAATCGTCGGTCTCGAACTGGCATTGTCCGTTCCAGCCGACCTGTCCGCCTACGAAGACGAGCTGCCCGCGTGCCGCGACGCCATTGGCGTAGCCGACAGGTTTTGCCCAGCCTTCCGGCTGCAGAATCGTATGCATTCAAAACCTCCCGGTATTCCAAAAACCAAGTCTCAAAATCGCCGTCAATTTCTCGCCGTCAGGCCGCGCCCAGCACTTGTCGCGCAATCACCACTTTCTGGACGTCGGAGGCACCCTCATAGATGCGCAGCGCGCGGATCTCGCGATACAGGCTTTCGACGATATGGCCTTTGCGGACACCGTCGCCGCCATGCAGCTGCACGGCCTTGTCGATCACCTCTTGCGCCTTGTCGGTGGCAAACAGCTTGGCCATCGCCGCCTCGCGGGTGACGCGGGGCGCACCCATGTCCTTGGCCCAGGCGGCGCGGTAGACCAGAAGCGCCGCCGCGTCGACGTCGAGTGCCATGTCGGCGATATGCCCCTGCACCATCTGCAGCTCCGCCATCGGCGCGCCGAACAGTTTGCGCTCGGCCACCCGTTTGATGCTCTCGTCCAGCGCGCGGCGGGCAAAGCCAAGTGCCGCCGCGCCGACAGTCGAGCGGAACACATCGAGCACCGACATGGCGATGCGGAAGCCGTCGCCTGGTTTGCCGATCAGTGCCGAGGCTGGCAGGCGGACCTGGTCGAAAGACAGCCGCGCCAGCGGATGCGGCGCGATCACTTCGAGCCGCTCGGCGATGCCGAGGCCCTTGGTGTTATCAGGCACGAGGAAGGCCGAGAGCCCCTTGGCGCCGGGCGCCTCACCGGTGCGGGCAAAGACGACATAGAGATCGGCGATGCCGCCATTGGAGATCCACGTCTTCTCGCCGGACAGGACATAGCTATCGCCGTCGCGGATCGCCGTCATTTCGGTGTTGGCGACGTCCGATCCCGAGCGCGGTTCCGACAGGGCGAAGGCTGATATCGCCTTGCCGGCGCGCGTCTTTGCCAGCCATTGCTGCTGCGGCGGCGTGCCGAACAGGCTGAGCGCACCGGTGCCGAGCCCCTGCATGGCGAAGGCAAAATCGGCCAGCCCGTCATGGCGGGCAAGCGTCTCGCGTGTGATGCACAGGGTGCGGACGTCGAGTGGTCCCGGATTGTCCGTGTCGAGCGCCGTCGGCTTCAACCAGCCATCCCGGCCAAGCTTGCCCACCAGCTCGCGGCAGGCGGCATCGACATCATGATGATCGACCGGCAGGTTTTTCGCGCACCATGCCTCCAGCTGCTCGGCGAGCTGGCGATGGCGATCCTCGAAAAACGGCCAGTTGAGAAAACTCTTGTCAGCCATCAATTGCCCTCGAACACCGGCTTTTCCTTGGCCACGAACGCCTTGTAGGCGCGCTCGAAGTCGCGCGTCTGCATGCAGATCGCCTGCGCCTGCGCTTCCGCTTCGATCGCCTGGTCGAGACCCATCGACCATTCCTGGTTGAGCTGCGTCTTGGTGATGCCATGGGCGAAGGTCGGGCCGGAGACGATGCGCGCGGCCATGTCGAGCGCATCGGCCTCCAGCGATGCGGCATCGACCAGCCTGTTGTAGAACCCCCAGCGCTCGCCTTCTGCCGCCGTCATGGTACGGCCGGTGTAGAGCAGTTCGGCGGCGCGGCCCTGGCCGATGATGCGCGGCAGGATCGCGCAGGCGCCCATGTCGCAACCGGCGAGACCGACTCGGGTGAACAGGAATGCGGTCTTTGCTTCCGGCGTGGCGATCCGGATATCGGAGCTCATGGCAATGATGGCGCCGGCGCCGACCGCGACGCCATCGACCGCCGCAATAATCGGCTTGCCGCAATTCAGCATCGCCTTGACGAAATCGCCGGTCATGCGGGTGAAGGCGAGAAGCTGCTTCATGTCCATCTTGACCAGCGGGCCGATGATGTCGTGGACATCGCCGCCAGAGCAGAAATTGCCACCATTGGAGAGAAACACCACGGCGTCGACGTCGTCGGCATAGACGAGGTCGCGGAACGTGTCGCGCAGCTCGGCATAGCTATCGAAGGTCAGCGGGTTCTTGCGTTCCGGCCGGTCGAGCCGGACCTTTGCGATCCTGCCTTCGACCTCCCACAGGAAATGCTTCGGCTTGCGCCCGACCATCGCGATCATTCGCGTCCCTCCCAGTTGCTGCGGAACGAGGTCAGCATGCCGGTCAGCCGGCGCGCGTCGTCCTCGCTGACCTTGCCCAGCAATTCACCGATCCAGCCTTCATGCGCCGCGGCGATGGTGGCAAAGGCCTGCGTGCCTTCCTCGGT
>NZ_RZRQ01000141.1:0-14809 GCF_003997785.1 Mesorhizobium sp. M7D.F.Ca.US.004.01.2.1
GCCCCTGCGCGCCGCGATATTTCGAGCTGACGTCGCCGGCGACGTCAGCTCGAAATATCGCGGCGCGCAGGGGCTCGATCCGGAATTCATCAAGAAGCTGGAGAAGCAGTTCGGCTTCGACAAGCCGCCGCTCGAACGCTTCGGCATGATGCTGTGGAACTATTCCCGCTTCGATTTCGGCGACAGCTATTTCCGCGACATTTCCGTGCTCGACCTGATCCTGGAAAAAATGCCGGTGTCGATCTCGATCGGGCTGTGGATCACGCTTCTGTCCTACCTGATCTCGATCCCGCTCGGCATCCGCAAGGCGGTCAAGGATGGCACCCCCTTCGACGTCTGGACCAGCGGCGTCGTGATCGTCGGCTATGCCATCCCTGGCTTCCTGTTCGGCATCATGCTGATGGTGCTGTTTGCCGGCGGATCCTTCTGGGACTGGTTTCCCTTGCGCGGCCTGACATCGGACAATTGGGATCAATTGTCCTGGTGGGGCAAGATCGTCGACTATTTCTGGCACATGACCTTGCCGCTGACCGCCCTGGTGCTGTCGGCCTTCGCCACCACGACGCTGCTGACCAAGAACTCGTTCCTCGAAGAAATTCGCAAGCAGTATGTGGTTACGGCGCGGGCCAAGGGCCTGTCGGAACGGCAGGTGCTCTATGGCCACGTCTTCCGCAATGCCATGCTGATCGTCATCGCCGGATTTCCCGGCGCCTTCATCTCGGCCTTCTTCACCGGCTCGCTGCTGATCGAGAACATCTTTTCCCTCGATGGCCTCGGCCTGCTCGGCTTCCGGTCGGTGGTCGAGCGCGACTATCCCGTCGTGTTCGCCAATCTCTATATCTTCTCGCTTCTGGGGCTGTTCGTCGGGCTGCTGTCCGACCTGCTCTACACCTGGGTCGATCCGCGCATCGATTTCGAGCGGAGAGACGTCTGATGTCGGAGGCTACTGCCACCGCGGAGGCTGCACCCGCGCGGATCAAGCGGCCGTTTCTGTCGCCGCTCAACAAGCGCCGCCTGCAGAACTTCAAAGCCAACCGGCGCGGCTTCTGGTCGTTGTGGATCTTCCTCGTCCTGTTCGTGCTGTCGCTGTTTGCCGAATTCATCGCCAACGACAAACCGATCATCGCTTCCTACAAGGGCGAGATCCTGTTTCCGGTACTGGTCGCCTATCCCGAGGAAAAATTCGGCGGCTTCTATGCCGTCACCGACTATCGCGATCCGGTCATCCAGGACGAGATCAACGCCAATGGCTGGATGATCTGGCCGCCGGTGCGCTACTCCTATCAGACCGTCAACAACGCTATTCCGGAAGCAGCTCCGGCCAAGCCGTCCTGGCAGTATGACGCCAAGACGCGCTGCAACCAGTATCCGCAGGGTGCGGCCGACCCGGCCTGCATCGTCGGCAACTGGAACTGGCTCGGCACCGACGACCAGGCACGCGACGTGCTGGCGCGCGTCATCTACGGCTTCCGCATTTCGGTGCTGTTTGGCCTGATCCTGACCGCCGGCTCGGCCCTGATCGGCGTCGCGGCCGGCGCCGTGCAAGGCTATTTCGGCGGTTGGACCGATCTGCTGTTCCAGCGTTTCATCGAAATCTGGTCGGCGATCCCAGTGCTCTATCTGCTGCTCATCGTCGCTGCCATCCTGCCGCCAGGCTTCTTCATCCTGCTCGGCCTGATGCTGTTGTTCTCCTGGGTGGCGCTGGTCGGCGTGGTGCGGGCCGAGTTCCTGCGCGCCCGCAATTTCGAATATGTCAACGCGGCCCGCGCGCTCGGCGTGCCCAACCGCACCATCATGTTCCGGCACCTGTTGCCCAACGCCATGGTAGCGACCTTGACCTTCCTGCCGTTCCTGCTCTCAGGCTCGATCTCGACGCTGACCTCGCTCGACTATCTCGGCTTCGGCCTGCCGCCCGGCTCCGCCTCGCTCGGCGAACTGCTGAAGCAGGCGCAGCGCAACCTCAACGCGCCGTGGCTCGGCATTTCCGGCTTCATCGTCATCTCGCTGATGCTGTCGCTGCTGGTCTTCGTCGGCGAGGCAACGCGCGACGCCTTCGATCCGCGCAAGACGTTCCGATGAGCGAAGCGCCCCTGCTCAGCGTACAGGACCTCAGCGTCGCCTTCGGCCAGGGCGGCGGCCAGTCGCTGGCTGTGGACCACATCTCGTTCGACATCGCCAAGGGCGAGACGGTGGCGCTGGTCGGCGAATCCGGCTCCGGAAAATCAGTCTCGGCGCTGTCGGTGCTGAAGCTGCTGCCCTACCCCAGCGCCAGCCACCCCTCGGGAAAGATCCTGTTCCAGGGCGCCGACCTGCTTGCGATGAGCGAGAAGCAGTTGCGGCAGGTGCGCGGCAACAAGATCACCATGATCTTCCAGGAGCCGATGACGTCGCTCAATCCGCTGCACACGATCGAGCATCAAATCGTCGAGATCCTGAAGCTGCATCAAGGCATGGCCGACCGACCGGCCAAGGAGCGCACGCTGGCCTTGCTCAACGAGGTCGGCATCCGCGATCCGCACAAGCGCCTCGATGCCTATCCGCACCAGCTGTCAGGCGGCCAGCGCCAGCGCGTGATGATCGCCATGGCGCTGGCCAACGAGCCTGAACTTTTGATCGCCGACGAACCGACGACGGCGCTCGACGTCACCGTGCAGGCCCAGATCCTCGAACTGCTGGCCGGCTTGAAGAGCCGCAAGGGCATGTCGATGCTGTTCATCACCCATGATCTCGGCATCGTGCGCAAGATTGCCGACCGGGTCTGCGTGATGACCAAGGGCAAGATCGTCGAGACAGGCCCGACCAAGGAGATCTTCGCCAATCCGCAGCATGCCTACACAAGGCATCTGCTGGCGGCCGAGCCGAAGGGCAGACCGCCGGCCGCCAATGCCGCGGCCAAGCCTGTGATGACCGGCAAGGACATAAAGGTCTGGTTCCCGATCAAACAGGGTTTCTTCCGCCGCACCGTCGACAATGTGAAGGCGGTCGACGGCATCGATGTCACGGTGCGCGCCGGCCAGACGCTGGGCGTGGTCGGCGAATCCGGCTCCGGCAAGACGACGCTCGGCCTGGCGCTGGCGCGCATGATCTCCTCGAGCGGGACCATCCAGTTCAACGGCCGCGACATCAACCAGCTGTCCTTCAACGCCATGCGACCGCTCAGGCGCGAATTGCAGATCGTCTTCCAGGATCCGTTCGGCTCGCTCAGCCCGCGCATGTCGATCGCCGAGATCATCGAGGAAGGCCTGAAGATCCACGAGCCCAAGTTGTCGCCCGACCAGCGCGACGACAAGGTGGCGGCCGTGCTGAAGGAAGTCGGCCTCGATCCGGCGACACGCAACCGCTACCCGCACGAGTTCTCCGGCGGCCAGCGCCAGCGCGTCGCCATTGCACGCGCCATGGTGCTCAACCCGCGCTTCGTCATGCTGGACGAGCCGACATCGGCGCTCGACATGAGCGTGCAGGCGCAGGTCGTCGACCTCCTGCGCAGCCTGCAGGCCAAGCACGACCTCGCTTATCTTTTCATCAGCCATGACCTGAAAGTCATCCGCGCGCTGGCCAACGACGTCATCGTCATGCGCAATGGCAGGATCGTCGAAGCCGGCCCTTCCCAGCAGATTTTTGAAAATCCGCAAACCGACTATACTCGGGCTCTGATCTCAGCCGCCTTCAAGATAGAAACGGCGCCGGTCGGCATCGTCAGCGAGTGATTTGCGTAAAGAGGACGAGAAGATCGCAATGGAAAAAGGCCGCATCCTGCTTGCCGTCACCGGCTTTCATCCGCAGCGCTGGCGCGAACTCCTGTCGGCCGAACGCGAGGTGGTGCTGGAGCCGGACGGCGCCAGCGACCCCTCGATCACCTATGCCGTGGTGTGGAAGCAGAAGCCGAACATCCTGGCGTCACTGCCCAATCTGCGCGCCATCTTCTCGATCGGCGCCGGTGTCGACCATATCTTCGCCGATCCCGGCCTGCCCGATGTGCCGATCGTCAAGGTCGTCGCCGACAACCTCACCCAGTACATGACCGAATATGTCGTCTGGCGGGTGCTCGACCATCACCGCCAGGGCCTGCTCTACCGGTCGCAGCAGCCGAAAAAGATCTGGCACGAGCCGCAGCAAAGGCCGGCCGGTGACATTTCGGTCGGCATCATGGGTCTCGGCAGTCTCGGCCGCGCCGCGGCCTCGGTGCTGCTGTCGCTCGGCTTTGCCGTCAATGGCTGGTCGCGCAGCGACAAGGCCATGCAAGGCGTCGCGACCTATTCCGGCGAGGCCGGGCTGATTCCCTTCCTCAAGGCCACCGACATCCTGGTGGTGCTTTTGCCGCTGACGCCGGACACCAAGGGCATCATCAACTACGGCGTGCTGAAGGAATTGAGGAAACGCAACGGCCTCGGCGGCTCGGTGCTGATCAATGCCGGGCGCGGCCGCCTGCAAAAGGACGCCGACATTTTGCGGGCGCTGGATGACGGCACACTGAAGGAGGCAAGCCTCGACGTGTTCGAGGTCGAACCGCTGCCGAAGACCAGCCCGCTGTGGGGGCATCCAAAAGTGTTCGTGACGCCGCACGCGGCGGCGACCTCCGACCCTGTCCATTTGGCGCCAATCATGCTGCGCCAGATGGACGCCTTCGAGCGCGGCGAAAAGCTCGACAATCTGGTGGACCGCAAAGCCGGATATTAACCAGGCAGAGCGAGCTTCTTCTGCTTGTCCGGATGGCCGCAGTCGCGGCGATCAATCGACCGGTTCATGGCATCGATCTCGCCGCTCGCCTTGTCGGTGTCGCGCTTGGCCTTGGAGCGCATGTCCGGCGTGAACGGGCCGAAGCCCATGGCCGGATTGGAGAAGGTCGGCTTGGCCTTCGCCGAAAGGTTGTATTGCTGCGCCAAGCCGTTGCGCTGCGCCAGCAACTGGTCGCACGGCACGCTGTCATACTGCAGGGAAGACTGGATGTTGGCGTCCTGCCGTTCGGCCATCGAGGTGCCGCCGACGCAGCCGGCGGTCAGCAGGCAAGATGCCAAGATCATCATGTTCCAGCGCATCGACTATGCTCCTCCTGATATCCCGCCCTGATGCGACCAGTCGCGCATGCAAATCGGACTTTTTCGCAGCACGGATGTCCGCAAGGCCACAAGAGACTGCAGCCTCAAGCCGCCGGCAGCCTGCCTGCCACAACGACCAGCCCGTTGACGGGTTCCCGCCGGTCCTGCCGGATCACGGTTGTTTCCAGCGACAGGACCGAAAATCCGTTGGCAGCCAGGACGTCGCGCACATAGTGTTGCGCATGCGCGTAGCGGCGCGATGGCTGCAGGACAAAATCGCCACTGCCGGCCAGCTTCTCGACGGAAAAGGCGAACAGGCCATCCCTTGCCAGCAAGCCGGCAATCGTCTTCACAACGCCGTCCAGCGCGCCGACATAGATGAAGACATCGGCCACCGTCACCAGATCGGCTTTCGGGCCGGCATAGGAAAAATCCCGCAGATCAGCCTTATCAAGGAAATCATAAACGCTCTTGGCCCGCGCCTGCTTCAGCATCCTGGCCGAAATGTCATACCCCTCCAGCCGATCGGCGATTGGCCGCAGCCTCTGCCCCATCAGGCCGGTGCCGCAGCCGAGGTCCAGCGCCAGCGCGAAGCGCCCCGGCCTTGCCGTTCGAATGGCCTGATCGAGCAACTCAGGCAGCCGGTAGCCCAGTCTGTCGACCAGTGATTCATCGAAGCTCTCGGCATAATGGTCGAACAGGGTCTCGACGAAGGCGCTGGGCAGCGCATCGAGCGCCGGCGCCTTGCCGATCAATTGCAGGTTCAGTGCAGCGCCTTGATGATCCGATGGATCGAGTTGCAGCGACATCGTCCAGGCCTGCGCAGCCAGATCCGGCGCGCCCGCCGCCTGCTGTATCTCGCCGAGGCGAAACCAGCCCATCGCCCATTGCGGTGTCATCCCCAGCGCACCGAGCAGCAATTCCGCCGCTGCCGCATGATCGCCGTCCGCATGCAGCATCTCGGCATAGTCGGCACGGCGATCGGCGTTCAAGTCGCCGGACGAGGCCTGAAGCGGTTTCATGGCGATGGGTCCTGCCGGCGGATCGAGCCGGCGGTGCTGTATGCGGGAGTCAGCAGTGACTTACAACAGGCTTCCCGCAGCGGAATTATATCCTATCTTGGGGCCATGCGCGCCAGCGACCTGCTTCATCCCCGGCCCGAAGGCCTTTATTGCCCGCCGGGCGATTTCTTCATCGACCCGGTGCGGCCGGTCGACCGCGCGCTGATCACGCATGGCCATTCCGACCATGCGCGCTCCGGCCACCGCTCGGTGCTGGCGACGCAACAGACGCTCGACATCATGGGTCTGCGCTATGGCGAGGATTTCGCGGGAACAACGCAAGCAGCCCGGCTCGGCGAAACGATTGCGCTCAACGGTGTCTGCGTCAGCTTCCATCCCGCCGGCCATGTGCTGGGCTCGGCGCAGATATCCGTCGAACATCAGGGCACGCGCATCGTCGCTTCCGGCGACTACAAGCGGCAGAGGGACGCGACCTGCGCGCCATTCGAGCCGATCCGGTGCGATGTGTTTATTACCGAAGCGACCTTTGGCCTGCCGGTGTTTCGCCATCCCCCCGACACGCAAGAGATCGCCCGGCTGCTCAAATCGGCGGCGCAGTTTCCCGAACGCTCGCATCTGGTCGGCGCCTATGCGCTGGGGAAGGCGCAGCGGGTGATGCGGCTGTTGCGCGACGCCGGCTACGACAGGCCGCTCTACATCCATGGCGCGCTGGCCAAACTCAGCGAGTACTACCAGAGTCAGGGCATCGACCTGGGCGCGCTCCAACCGGCAACGGTGGAAGGTGGCAAGGAAGACTTCGCGGGCGCCATCGTCGTCGGTCCGCCATCGGCCTTCGCCGACCGCTGGGCGCGGCGCTTTCCCGATCCGATCTCGTGCTTCGCGTCGGGCTGGATGCGCATTCGCCAGCGTGCCAAGCAGGGCGGCGTCGAACTGCCGCTGATCATCTCGGACCATGCCGACTGGGACGAGCTGACCGCCACCATCAAGGAGACCGGAGCCGAGGAGATCTGGGTGACGCATGGCCGCGAGGAAGCGCTGGTGCGCTGGTGCGAACTCGAAGGCATCGCGGCGCGACCGCTGCATCTGGTTGGCTACGAGGACGAGGGCGATTGATGGTATGAACCGCTTCGCCGAACTTCTCGACCGTCTGGTGCTGACGCCGTCGCGCAACGGCAAGCTGACCTTGCTGACCGACTATTTCCGCAGCGTCGAGGATCCCGACCGCGGGCTGGCGCTGGCCGCCATCACCGGCGATCTCAACATCGCCGCGGTTAAGCCGGCGATGCTGCGCACGCTGGTCACCGAGCGCATGGATCCGGTGCTGTTCCGCTATTCCTACGACTATGTCGGCGATTTGGCCGAGACAGTCTCGCTGGTCTGGCCGCAAACGCCCGGAAACATCCCGAACCGCGAGCCGACGCTTGGCGAGGTCGTCGCAAAACTGCAGGCGGCAAGCCGTTCCGACGGACCCAAGGTGCTGGCAGGGCTGCTCGACAGCGCCGGCATCTCGGCGCGCTTTGCCATCATCAAGCTGGTCACCGGCGGCCTGCGCATCGGCGTGTCGGCGCGGCTGGCCAAACAGGCGCTGGCGGATTTCGGCACCGTCGATGTCACCGAGATCGAGGAGCTCTGGCACGGGCTGTCGCCGCCCTACACGACACTGTTCGCGTGGCTGGAAGGCAAGGCCGAAAAGCCCAGGAACACGGCGATGGCGTTGTTTCGCCCGGTGATGCTGTCGAACCCGGTCGGCGACGGCGATCTCGAAAAGCTCGATCCGGCGGATTATGCCGCCGAATGGAAATGGGATGGCATCCGCGTCCAGGCGGTGGCCGAAGGCGGCATCCGCCGGCTTTATTCGCGCACCGGCGACGATGTCTCCGGCGCCTTTCCGGACCTCGCCAACGCCATGCATTTTTCCGCGACGCTGGACGGCGAATTGCTGGTCGGCGATCCCCGGGAGGCAACGGGAACCTTCTCGGACCTGCAGCAGCGGCTGAACCGCAAGACGGTGACGCCGAAGATGCAGCTGCAGTACCCGGCCTTCATGCGCTGCTACGATCTGCTACAGATCGGCGACGAGGATTTGCGCGCGCTGCCGTTTCGCGAGCGGCGTGGCCGCCTCGAAAGCTTCGCCGGGACGCTCGACCCGAGCCGCTTCGATCTGTCACCGTTCGTCGAATTCACAGACTGGCAGGCGCTGGAGGAACTGCGCCGGGCACCGCCGCACCCGATCATAGAAGGCGTGATGCTGAAGCGCTGGGACTCACCCTATGTCGCCGGCAGGCCGAAAGGCCCGTGGTTCAAGTGGAAACGCGATCCGCACACGGTGGACGCGGTGCTGATGTATGCGCAACGCGGCCATGGCAAGCGCTCCAGCTTCTATTCGGACTACACGTTCGGCGTCTGGTCCGGTGCCGAAGGCGAAGAGGAGCTGGTGCCGGTCGGCAAGGCCTATTTCGGCTTCACCGACGAGGAGCTGAAGCAGATCGACAAATATGTCCGCGACAACACGATCGAGCGATTCGGGCCGGTGCGCTCGGTACGGGCCGACCGCGACAACGGCCTGGTGCTGGAAGTCGCCTTCGAAGGCCTCAACCGCTCGACCCGGCACAAATCCGGCGTCGCCATGCGCTTTCCCCGCATTTCACGGTTGCGCTGGGACAAGCCGGCCAATGAGGCAGACCGCATCGAGACGCTGCAGGCGCTGCTCGACCGCTAGAGCTGTCTTACGGCTCGACCGAAACCCGGATCTCGTAGATGTCCGCGGCCTTGCCCTGCTTGTCGAAGTCGGAATTGATGGCAATCGTACCGGCCGAGCCCGGACGCTTTTCGGGAAACTGTACGTCGAACAGATATTCGTTCTGCTGCTGGCCGACAGCGTAGCGCTTGCGGCCGCAGTCACCCAGTTCGCCGAAATTGCAGTCGACGGAAATCTGCGTCTCCTTGCCTTCTTCGGAGCGGGCGATGATGTCGAAGACGGCATGTTTGCCGGCGAGCTTCTCCAGCACGCCCTGCCCGACATCGAAGCTGATCGCCGAACCGGAGGCGCCGGAACGGATGCGCAGGAACGAACCGGTATCGTCCTTAATCACCTCGGCCTTGGCGTCCGACGGCGCGCTGACATGCGACGCATCGGCCGGCGAAAACACGTTGATCCAGTCGCGCGCCTGGTCCGCGTCACCAGGCTTTGCCGGGCCGCCGTCGGCCGGTGCGAAATCGTCGTCGTCGACGGTCGGCGGCGCTTCGGGCGGGGCGGTATCAAGCTGCGCCTGTGTCTTGAACACGCCGGTCTGCACGGCGAAAAACAGGCCAATGCCAATAGCGGCAAGCAGCGTTATGGTCAGGAAGATGGCGGTCAGCGGCAGGCGACGCCCTCTTATGCGCCGTTCATCGCGATCGGGTGCCACTTCCGTGGCCGCGCCGGCCGACGCCGGAGCGGACATGTCGATGGCCGGAGCGTCGGGAAGAGTAGCGTCCGGCATGATGTCGGGAACGACGGGCAGCACGCGCGAGCGCGGCGCATCGGAAGCGGATTGCACGGGCCCATCGACGACGACAGCGGGGGACGGTGTCTGTTGGCCGGTTTCGACCGCAGGCGCCGAGTCTGCACCAAGCTCGACCGCCGGTGCATCGCCTTGCGGGCCGACATCCGGCACCGCCGGCAGAAACTCGGATTCGATTTCGGTGATTTTCGCCTGGATCGCCTTGCGGCGCTTGATGGCTACTTCCACGGTCACGCCGGGATTGGCCTGGAGCGCGCGATCAAGCGCGGCAAAAGCCGCGCGATAGACCCTCTCGCGGAACGCGCGGTCCTCGGCGCTGCCTTTCTCCAAGGCGTTCCGGATCGCTTTTTCGATCGCGTCCAAGCGGGTCCCTCTGTCCATTCGCCAACCTTGCCGTGATCGTTAGCCGCAGGCGACCAATCAATCAACGGGCGAGCGGCGCATTCTGCCTTGGAGAGGTGTCCAAAGTCCATGCCGGCGCTGTTCCGGCAACAAAATCAGCATGTTTCATCGGTTTTCACGCGTAGGGAGGTGCGCGCCGTGCTGAACATGACTTAACAACCGGTTGGCAAACAACGCGGCGGCGGGCTTTCGACAGCGGCATGACATCCTCGCATGAATTGCCAAGTCCCATCTTGAATTCGCGGCCGGTTGCGTCTATCACCCCCGCATCTTGGAGGCCTTGGCCTCCCGGGCCGCTTTAGCTCAGTTGGTAGAGCACCGCATTCGTAATGCGGGGGTCGCGTGTTCGAGTCACGCAAGCGGCACCACTTCTCCCAAAAGAACAGGCAATAGCGCCCTCACTGGGCTAAGCCTCTTGCGTCCGGGGCCAAGCCTCTTGTGCCCGACCTCTCACTTCTTTGTCGATTGTCGCCGCTGAATGCTTGCCGGACAGGATCCCCTGATGGTCCGATAGTATCCTGGAAAGGTGGAGGCCTCGCCTCGGGATCGAACCGAGGCTTCAGAGATTTGCAGTCTCCAGCGTAGCCGCTCCGCCACGAGGCCATCGCTGTCCAAGTAGCCGCCAAATATTTACGGAAAGGTTAAGACCGAACAGATAGATCGGACCGCCGCAACGCGTTCGGCTGGCGCTCGGGAGATGCTCTGCTGGTGCAAAGGATTGCGACGCCGGCGAAGCACATCTGCCATTGTCGAGACCCCACTTTGATGTGAAACTGGTGGCCTCAGCATGGGAGGTCAAAAATGCCCAACAATTTCAAGACCGGAGACGTCGTCAAGCTGAAATCCGGAGGCCCCAGGATGACGGTCAGCGATGGTGCGGCCTCGGGCATGTATATGTGCCACTGGTTCAATCGCGAGGGCGAGGTGTGGACCCCGCAACATGCCGGGTTCAAGCCTGAACAACTGGTTGCGGCCGACCAATCAGACTAGAGCCTGTTCCATCCCGATGGAATCGGGATGGGCTCTATTTGTTTTTTCGACCACGAACGGATCAGCACGCGCGACCGACGGATTTTTCGGGTCGCGGCGTTTAACGGTTGAAGCGTGACGGCGGCACAGGTCGTCTGCAACGCACCAACCCGGAGACGCAAAGCATGATCAGCCGTTCGATAATCGTCGTTACCTTGAGTTTGCAAGCCGTTGCGGCTTTCGCCCAGACAACGACACCGCCCCCTGCACCGCCGACCGCCTCGCCAGGCGCCTCGGGGGTCAAATCCGACATCACGCTGGCCAAATTCCAGAAGCGGCGCGAGAAGGCAATCATGGCGGCCGACACGGACGGCGACGGCAAGATCAGCCTGCTGGAGTGGACGGCCTTTCAGGCGAAACGCAACGGCAAGGGCGACCCCGCCAAATCCTTCGCGCGGATCGATTCCAACCATGACGGCTTCATCGACCGCGCCGAGCTCGATGCATTCTTCGCCAAGCGCTTTGCCCGGCTGGACAAGAATGCCGACGGCGTTCTGACGGCCGACGAACTGCCAAGCCACAAAACCGCTCCCAAGCAGGAGCAATGACCAAGAGGCAATGACGCGCGATGAACATCGGGAGTGCGCCGACTGATGGCTGCGGATCCGGACGAGGAGCTGGTTCGCCGTGTCGGCGCCGGCGATCCGGCTGCCGTGCAAGCCTTGGTCGCGCGCAAGCTGCCGCGCATCCTGGCGCTTGCCGTGCGCATGCTCGGCGATGCGGCGGAGGCCGAGGATGTCGCCCAGGAAACCTTTGTCCGGATCTGGCGTCATGCCTCGGGCTGGCGGTACGGCAATGCGCGCTTCGACACCTGGGTCCACCGGGTGACGCTGAACCTGTGCTACGACCGGCTGCGCCGACGCCGCGAATGGGTGACCGACGAGGTGCCGGACGTGGCCGATCCTGCGCCGCTTCCCGATGCTCATCCCGGGGAGGAAGATCATCGGGTCAAACAGGCGCTGCAAGGCATCGCGCCGCGCCAGCGGGAGGCGATCATCCTGGTCTACTATCAGGAGATGTCCAACATCGAGGCGGCAGCGACCTTGCAGATCGGCGTCGATGCCCTGGAGAGCCTGCTTGCACGCGGCCGCCGCTCGCTGCAGACGATCCTGACCAGGGATGGCGCCGATGAGTGAGAACCGGATCAGCACCAAGGCGCAACAGCCATCGCGCCTTGCAGGCGCTGCCTGGCGCTCGATTCCTGTCAGCCCCATGCCGCGCGAGCACGCGGCGCCAATGGGCAAGGGAAAGACACATGGCTGAAGGGTCCAGGTACGAACCGGCAATGGATGCCAAGCGCTTTGCCGCCCTGGCTGCGGCCTATGGCGGTGACTTGCGGCGATGGCCCGAGGCTGAACGGATGGCCGGCAATATCTTTGCTGCAAGCGAAGCGGGCGAGGCCATTTTGAAGCATGCCGGGACACTCGACGCGCGGCTTGACAGCTACCGCGTCGACGCCCCCGGCAAGGCCCTGCACGGCAGCATCCAGCAGGCCGCCGGCCGGCACCTCATCCAGCGCCGGCGTCAGCGGTTCTGGTGGCTGGGGCTGGGACTTGCCGGCATTGGTCTGGCCGGCGCCGTGGCAGGACTGGCCCTGGTGACCGTCGTCACACCCGAGGTCCAGCCGGACCACTATGTGCTGGATGCCAATGTGACGGCGTTTGGCGATACCGGCCCCGACCGCGACACGATCGAGGAAGACCTATGACCATGAGCCGCAACCTTGTCATCGCGTCGGTGGTGCTCAACGTTTTCCTGGCCGGAGCGCTTGCCGGCGGAGCCGTCTGGATAAGAAGCGGCAAAAACCAGGGCTATTCACTGGAGGCGGCCGGTGGCCGGCTTCCCGAACAGGATCGCACGGTCTTCCGCAAGGCGTTGCGCGATGTTCGCCGAGAATCCCGTCAGGTCATTCTCGACGGCCAGCAAGCCAGGCGTGAAGCAGCCGACCTGCTGCAACAGCCGGTTCTGGACACGACGGCGCTGTCGGCGGCACTGGAGCGGGCCCGCAATGCCGATGTCACCGTGCGCACGCGGCTGGAGCAGCGCATTGTGGAGTTCGCGGCGGCAAGTTCCGCTGAGGGGCGCGGCGTGCTGGCGCAAGGGCTGATGAAACGCAGCGGGGCCGCCGCGCCAAAAAAATTGCCATGATGACCGACGGAAAACGCTGACGGTGCCGTTTAACGAAGCGAAGGGCAGGCCTGCCAGATCCGTGTGGTGCGGCAGGCTTTCAACCTCGGAAACATTCGGAGCATCGTCATGAACCATCTGGCAAAATACGCGATCACCGCCGCTCTTGCCGTTACTGGAACGGTTGCGACCGCCGCAGCATCCCTGGCGATGCCATTGGCGCCACTCGCCGCACCGGCGCTGGTCGAGCATGTCGCCTGGGGCTGTGGACCGGGCTGGCATCCCAATCATTGGGGACGCTGCGTGCCCAACCGTGTGGTCGTCTATCCTCGTTACCACCGTTGGCATGGCCCGGCCTTCTATGTCGGGCATCCGCACCATCGCTGGCATCGTTGGCACCGCTGGTAGGACATAAGGGGGTCGGCCGCTCCACCACGTGCCGGCCCCCTCGATCCCCATTGAACCAGGTACAAAACGGCTCGGACGGGCTCCTGCGCCAGGCACAGGAGGCCCAAGCGATGGAGAGCTGACTTGGCTATCCCGGCTTTCAATTCCCCTGATCCGGCCCTCGTCGCGTTCAACCGCTTCGGGCTTGGAGCACGGCCTGGCGACCGCGACAGCATAGCCGGCGATCCGCGCGGTTATCTCAAGGCGGAGTTGCGGCAAGCCGACATCGCCATGATCTCGCCTGATGACCCGGCCTATGCCAACCTGCAAGGCAGTACGCCTGCCATCCAGGCCAGCATGGCGGCAAATTTCCAGCGCAAGCTCGAGCGTGAGCGCATGGCCGCGGTGGCGCAGCCGGGGGCGGCGAGCGCCCAGGCCGTGCCAGCACAACCCGTGCCGGCCGGCAAACCCACCGTACCGCCGGTCGAGGTGGTGTTGTTCCGGGCGGAAGCGCAGGCGCGCTTCGACAAGGCTGTTCGGGTCAAGGCCGGCTTCGTCGAACGCCTCGTCTGCTTCTGGTCGAACCATTTCTGTGTCTCGGTGGCAAAGGACACCGTCGTTCGCGCCAGCGCCGGTGCCTTCGAGCGGGAAGCCATCCGCCCTTTCGTGCTCGGCCGCTTCGCCGATATGCTGCTGGCGGTAGAGCATCATCCGGCGATGCTGTTCTATCTCGACAACCAGCAATCGATCGGCCCGGAGTCGCGCGCGGGCAAGAACCGCAAGCGTGGCCTCAATGAAAACCTCGCCCGGGAAATCCTGGAATTGCACACGCTCGGCGTCGGCAGTGGCTATACCCAGGCCGATGTCACCAGCTTCGCGCGCATCCTCACCGGCTGGACGATGGCCGGGCGCGATGGACGGCTGGGCGAGCCCGGCAATTTTGTCTTCAACGCAAATGCACATGAGCCGGGCGACGCAGTGCTGCTCGGCAAGACCTATCCCGCGTGTGGCATGGGACAGGCCGAGGCCGCGCTCAACGATATCGCCCGCCATCCGGCAACAGCCCTGCACATCGCCACCAAACTGGCTCGCCATTTCATCGCCGACACGGCCCCGGCGGCTACAGTTGCGCGCCTCGCCAAGGTCTTCGCCAAGACCGACGGCAATCTGCGGGCGCTGGCGGTCGCCCTCATCGACATGCCGGAGGCGTGGTCGACGCCACTGATGAAGATACGCTCGCCCTTCGGATGGCGGCGATATAGTCGAAGGGCGGCCGGTCCCGGCTCGGCGAACGATCCCGGCC
>NZ_RZRQ01000142.1:0-14747 GCF_003997785.1 Mesorhizobium sp. M7D.F.Ca.US.004.01.2.1
TCGGCAGGCTCAAGGACTGGCGGCGCATCCACACCCGCTATGACCGCTGCGCCCACACCTTCATGTCCGCGATCTGTATCGCTGCAGCCGTAATCTTCTGGCTCTGATCAATGAGTCCTGAGCCTAGGCTATCCGTCCGCTCCATATTGATATTGATTTTCTCTGGTGCGGGTCTAAGGACCCTTCAAGAGGGGCGTTAGGCAGCCTCCGCCAGGCACTTGGCACACGTCCCGCGAAACTCGATCACCGCCTTCTTGGCGGCGAAGCCGGTGGAGCGCACCCATTCGTCCAGCCGGTGGCCGACATCGTGGTCGGACATTTCGGTCACTTGCCCGCATGTGTCGCAGATGGCGAAAGCGGTCATCGAGTGGCTGTGGTCGTGCGGCTCGGCACAAGCGACGAAGGAGTTGATGCTTTCCAACCGATGCACAAAGCCGGACTTCACCAGCGTGTCGAGCGCCCGATAGACCTGCAGCGGTGCACGAAAGCCCCGCTCGCGCAGTTGGTCAAGCAAGGTGTAGGCGCTGAGCGGGCCGCTAGCGGCCTCAAGCTTTTCGAGCACGCACACCTGGTTCTTCGTCAGCACATCCCTTGCCGCCATGGTCCTGATCCACTCGTCTTGCGTCGCTCGCGCATCATTTCCGCGCGCAAACGATCCCTGTCCCACCCAGATAGCGACGAACAGGCATTTTTGCTACTGTTTCCAACATCTGCCCGGAAGAGACCGCTATCATCTACCGGATTGGGATAACAGGCAGGTTGCTCTCCGATGCAACATTCAAAATACTGACAAAATCTTCGGCAAGAGTTGCCGCGCTTGGAAATTCGATCGGGCTTGGGGAAGCAATCATGATCAAATTGACGCGGCGGACGCTGCTGGTCGGCACGTCCGCGGTGACGATGGCCGGCATGGTGTCGTTCCGGGCCATGGCCGCATCGCGCACTTACCATGCCCTGCTGGTGGCCTGTACCGAATATCCTGCCCTGCCGCAGAGGAACTGGCTTATCGGGCCGAAGAACGATGCCGGCCTGGTGCACGAGTATCTCCTGAAGAACGTGCCCGACCCGGTGCGGTTCGCGCCGGAAAACGTTACGCTGCTCGCCAAAGATGTGCCCGGCGCCAAAGGCTTGCCGACCCATGCGGCAATCAAGGCGGCACTCGCCGACCTCGCAGCCAAGGTGCAGCGCGACGATTTCGTCTACCTGCATCTGTCCGGTCATGGCGCCCAGCAACCGCAGAGGGTCAAGGGCGATGAGACAGACGGGCTCGACGAGATCTTCCTGCCCGTCGACATCGAAAAGTGGATCAACCGTGATGCCGGCGTGCCGAACGCGCTGGTCGACAACGAAATCGGCGACGCGCTCGACGCCATCCGCAACAAGGGCGCCTTCGTCTGGGCCGTGTTCGACTGCTGCCATTCCGGCACTGCGACCCGCGCCGTCGAAGTCGATGACGAGATGGAGCGCAAGGTCGAGTTCGCCGACCTGGTCGGCGGCAACGAGGCGGAGCGGGCCACTGCAATCAAGGCCTATGACGAGGTGACCTCGGCAGCCGGCTCGCGCGGCGTCGACGACAACGGCACGCGCAAGCCCGCCTTCACCCTGACCCCGACCGGCGGCGAACCGATCACCAAGGGCAAGCTGGTCGCCTTCTATGCCGCGCAGACGGTGGAGACGACGCCGGAAATGCCGCTGCCCAAGGGCACGGCGGATGCGCCCCGGTTCGGCCTGTTCACCTTCACCATTCTGTCGAAACTGGCCGAGAATCCCAACGTCACTTATCGCCAGCTCGGCCAGGCCGTGCTCCAGCAATATTCGGCCGACAGCCGCACCCGGCCGACGCCGCTGTTCGAAGGCGAACTCGACGCGCGGGTGTTCGGCACCGACAAGACCGACGCGGTCATGCAGTGGCCTGTCGTCATCAAAGATGGCGAGGCGACGATCGGCGCCGGGCTGCTGCACCGCCTCACCCCCGGCAGCAAGCTCGCCATACTGCCTTCGGCGCTGTCGCCGCTTTCCGACGCGGTCGGTTATCTCGAAGTGCAGTCAGCCAAGAACCTGGAAAGCCGCGTCAAGCCGGTCGAGTTCGACAAGAAGCCGGCGCTCAAAGTCGCCGACATTCCCGCCAATGCCTATGCGCGGGTGGCGGAGATCGCCGTCGACTACAAGCTCGTCGTGGCGCGTCCGGCTGCCATCAAGGGACTTGAGAAGGAAACCGCGCTGGTCAATTCGGTTCTCGACGAACTGGCCACGGCCAAGGAGACGGGTTTCAACATCGAGCTGGTCGAGCCCGGCAAAAGTGCCGAGCTTCGCTTTGCGGTGATGCGCGAGAATGCTGTTCCCGGCGCCGCCAAGGATGCGACCGACAAGCCGGCGCTGTGGTTCCTGCCGGCGTCGGGCGACGTGACCCTGAAGGACGGCAGCAAGCCGCCGCTGATCATCATCCACATGGATGACCGTCAGAAGCTGGCCGAGGCAACAACCAGGAACCTGCGCACTATCTTCCGCGCCACCGGGCTTTCGCGGCTGGCGGCGGCCTCCGACTACAAGCCCGAGGACGTCGACGTCCAGTTCCAGGTCAAACGTCGCGACAAGGATGGCCTCGAACCGCTGCAGGCTTCGGTGGTGCCGCGCGTCTGGCCGGGCGACGAAGTGCATGTGCTGGCCAAGAACAGCTCGGACCTTCTGGTCGACATCAACGTGCTCTATGTCGGCAGCGACTATTCGATCACTCATATCGTTGCCGAACGCCTCGCCCCGCAGGCCACGCTCGAGGAGGGGCTGCTGGCCTTCACCGACACCAGCTTCGGCATGGAACGGATGATAGCGGTTTTGACCGAGGCGCCGCCGGAGAGCGAGAAGGAGGATCTGGGCTTCCTGGCGCAGGACGGCGTCGCCTCGGCGACACGCGGAACAGGCTCCTCCGGCTTCTCCGACATGCTGACCGATCTCGGTATGGCGCCGGCAACCCGCTCGGTGATGCGACTTGCCGACAAGAGTGGGCCGAAAGGCGCGGTGATGATCTTCCCGATGGAAACGGTACCACGCGCCTGAGCGGATGCCGGCGCCAAAGCCTTACGGCCATGTTGCGCCGGCTCTTGCGCGATCGGTGCGATATGAGAACATTCCCGGCCGCAGCCTTGGCGCATGACGGTCGGATGAAACGGATAGGATCGATTGTGAAGAATTCTGTGTTTTCCTGGCGTGGAATGGTGACCGGCCTTGCCGGCAGCCTGTTGCTGATCGCCAACGCTTCGGCTGACGAGGCCTGCGGCCTGTGCGTCAAGCAGATCGTCACCAACTCGGAACTGGCGACGTGTTTTCTCGATCAGTACGACCAGATCGCCAATAGCAGCAGTGGCGCCGTTGTCGTCGATCTCAGCAACTGCGCCTCGCGCGGCGTCGTCGAAGCCTTGCCGTCACCGAACAAGGGGGCGGCGGAGCCCGACGTACAGTTCATGATTTCGCGCCTGCAGTTGCAATGCCTGAAAAAGAAGCTGGAGGCGCCAGGCATCGTGCTGGATCCCTCCGCCACCATTGAACTGGACACCTGCGGATGAAGAAACCGACGGGCAACACCAGGCAAACAGCAGCCGCCGCACCCGCAAAGGCGCCGGCCGGCAAACCGGCGCTGCCGGAAACCACCGAAGGTTTTCCGTGGCCGAGCAGCCACGAGATCAAGAAGGAGAGCAATCCCTTCACCGACCGCGACTGGCGCATGCTGATCTATGCCTGGTCGGGCCTGGCAGTTCGTCTCGCCATCATCTTCACCTTGATGTTCTCGATCTATCAGTTCCTGGCCAACCAGGAGCAGAAGCGCGTCGAGCAGACCATGTCACTGGTCGAACTCTGGGAAAACAAGGACTACCAGCAGGCGCAGCGTGCCCTGAAGGATCGTCTGACGGCCCTCAACGCCAAATATGACAATCTGCTCAGCGCCAACCCCTCGCCGACCGAGGAGCAGGTGTTCCGGCAACGGATCGGCATCGAGGCGATGACCGCCTCCGGGGGCGACATGCCGCTCGCCGATTTCGGCGAGAATTTCGACCGCATCGTCTATTTTCTCAACCGCCTGTCCTTCTGCGTCGACGGCGACCTGTGTTCGCGCAAGGTGACCGACGCCTATTTCCGCGACTATGCCGTCTCCTTCTGGAGCTATTTTGCCGGCTACATCGACAAGCAGCGCAAGGCGGGTTCCCCCACTTTCGCCTCGGCAATCGAGGTCTATGTGCGCAATGGGCCGCCCACGGCCGAAGCCAAATAGCGATGAGAAAACCCGGCCTCCGCCTGATGCGCACCTGTCGCTGGCTGGCCATGGCCGGGGCTTTGATTGCGAGCTCGGCGGCCCGTGCAGAGGACGCACCGGATTTCCACCTCGATCTCGACACCGGTGGGCACAGTGCGCAGGTCACCGACCTCGCCTTTACGCCTGATGGCGAGGACATCGTCTCGGCATCCAATGACAAGACCATCCGTGTCTGGGACTGGCAGAGCGGAGTGACTCTACGCACCATTCGCGGCTATCTCGGCAATGGCAGCGACGGCAAGATCTTCGCGGTCGCGATCTCGCCCGACGGCAAAACGATCGCCGCCGGCGGCTATTTCGGCGCCAGCCTTGGTGACAAGCCGCCCTATGGCGACATCAGATTGTTCGACTTCGCCACAGGCAAGATGAAGGCGGTGCTCAGGGCCGCCGACTACGCGACCTACGATCTCGCTTTTTCTCCCGATGGCAAGACGCTGGCTGCCGGTGGCGCCGACGGCGTCGTCTATCTCTGGCGACCAGACGAGAAATCCGCGAGCGGCTGGACGCTGGACAAGAAGCTCGACGCCGATTCCTGGCACATCGACAAGCTCGCTTTCGCCGCCGCGGGAACCCGGCTGGCAGCGACCACCACCGACAACGGCATCCGGCTCTGGGACGTCGTGAAGGGCGAAGAGATCGCACTGCCTGACGAAGTCGAGCCGTTGCGGGACATCAGCGTGATGGCGCTGGCCGTTTCGCAGGACGGCAGCCTGTTTGCCACCGGTAGTAAGGATGGGCTGGTACAGCTCTCGCGGGCTGCTGACGGCACGCTGGTGCGCGCCATGCCGACGCAGGATTTCCTCATCGGCTCGCTGACCTTTGCCAAGGGGTCGCGGTTGGTCGCCTCCTGTGGCTATCGCTGTGCCGACAAGCACCGTTCCATCGTCTGGAACACCGACACCGGCGAGAAGGTGCTCGACTACACCGGCCATGACGGCACGGTCTATGCCAGCGCCGCCAATGCCGATGGCTCGCTGGTGGCGACGGCTGGCGGCACGCGCAACGCCATCCAGGTCTGGGACCCCGCGACCGGTGAGCGTAAGGCCTTGTTGCAGGGAATGGGCGAACCGGTGACCGCGGTCGGCATCGATGCGGCGAACGACGTCATCGCCTGGGGCAACGCCAACCCTTGTCCCGATCGCGTGGCCTGCCCCGAACAGCAGGGCGTGCTGGACAACACACTGGCGCTGCCGACCACCGAACGGTTCTTCGAGGATCCGCAGCCGTTGACGGAGCCAGCCTCATTTGCGCGTGCCACGCTGGCCGACGGCCAGTGGTCGCTGCGCGTCACGGCGGGCGGTAAGGACGCGCTGGAAAATGCCGTGCTGGAGATCGTCAATGGCGGCAAAATGGTGCGCGGCATCGAGAACGACGCCACCAACGGCTTTGACCATTCAGCCTACACGCTGATCGACAATGGCCTTGGCCTGATCACCGGCGGCAATGACGGCACGTTGATCGAATACAGAACCGCGACTGCGAAAGTGTCGGGCGAGTTCACCGGCCATACCGGCGAGATCAACGCCATGGTCGCTTCGGAGAAGGCTGGCCTGCTCGTCACCGGCAGCGCCGACCAGACGCTCAGGCTGTGGAACCTGAAGACGCATGAGCTGATCGTGTCGATGTTCTTTGCCGGCTCGCAATGGATCGTCTGGATGCCGCAGGGCTACTATTATTCTTCCGACGAGGGCGACAAGCTGATCGGCTGGCAGGTCAACCAGGGCCGCGACCATGAAGGCCGCTTCATCCGCGCGGGCCAGTTGAAGAAATACCTCTGGAGCCCGGAAATGGTGCGCCGGGCAATCATCCTGCGCAGCGCCAAACAGGCGATCAAGGAGATGCGGCCGGGCGTCGACAACGAGTTGCAGAAGCTGCTGCAGCGCAAGCCGCCGGAGTTCGCCATCCGCCTCGCCGACGACCAGAGCAAGGTCCGCGACGGTTATGTCGCCGTCGAAATATCAGGCACCAGGGAAGCTGGAACGGATGTCGCCGGCTTCTCGATCCTGTCGAACAGCCGCAATGTCGGCGACGTCACCGCCCGCTCGGTGGATGGCAACAGCACCATTGTCGAGATACCGGTCGAGAACGGCGAGAACACCATCCGCATCACCGGCACCAACGAATTTGGCTATCTGACCGAACGCAGCGTGACGGCACTGGCGAGAAAGACCGAGAAGGCCGAGGCCAAGGGCAAGCTCTATGTCGCGGTCATCGGCGTCGACAAATATCCGTTCCTGACCGATGCCTGTTCGGGCCGCGCCTGCGACCTGCGCTACCCCGTCGATGACGCCACCGAGTTCCTCAAGGTGATCTCGCAGAAATCGGCGCCGCTGTTCTCGTCGATGGAAACGCTGGTTCTGGTCAACCGCGAGGCGCTCGACGAGAGCCCCGACAAGGCCAAGCAGACCTACGCCGTCGCCAGTGCCGACAACATCATGGAGCCCGACTCCGACACGATCGACGACCAGCTCGCCGATTTCCTCGACCGGCCGGGCGAGCACGACACCACCATCATCTTCGTTGCCGGCCACGGCATCAACATCGACGAGGACTATTATTTCATCCCGACCGACGGCCGCAAACAGGATGCCGAGCGCTGGAAGCGTTCGTCGCTTGTCCATTGGTCGGACATCCAGAAGTCGGTCGAGCGGGCAAAAGGCATGCGCTTTATGCTGCTCGACACCTGCCATGCCGCCAACGCATTCAATCCACGCCTGGAAAAAGACGCGCAGGACGCACGCATCGTGGTGTTTTCGGCGACCGCCGCCAACAACACTGCCGCCGAACTGCCGGAACTCGGCCACGGCGTCTTCACCTATTCGATCCTTGAAGGCTTGCGCGGCAAGGCCAGGACTTCGGACGGCGGCGTCACGCTGTTCGGCCTTGCCGACTATATTTCGCGCGAAGTGGTGCGGCTGACGTCGTCGAAGCAAAAGCCGTTCTACTATGTCGGCGGCGTAGAGAATATTGTGCTCGCCGAGCCATGATTGCCCGCCTGCTGACGACTATCGCCTTTTCGTTGATTGTCAGCGGCGCGGCACACGCCGCGCCTGTCGTCTGCCCACTGGGCACCGATAACTTTCCGCCCTTCTACGACGACGCCACTTTGTTCAAGGATGCCATCGCCAGCGTCGCCGATGTCGAGCCATCCAACCAGCGGTTGACCGGCATCACCGTGCCGCACCATCTTCTGGCCGCCGATCTGGTGGCGCTCGGTTTCCGGGCGGCGTCCGGCTTCCGCTACAAGCGCATCGTCATCCTGTCGCCGGACCATTTCCACAAGACGCACAAACTCTACGCCACCTCATTGCGCAGCTTCGATACCGTGCTTGGCCCGGTGGCGGCCGACACCGACGCCGTGCGGCGGCTTGAGACGAACAGCGACATGGTCGAAGAGTCCTGCCTGTTCGACAAGGAGCATGGCGTGCGCGCCATGCTGCCCTTCCTGCATCACTATTTCCCCGAGGCGAAAATCGTGCCGGTGGCAATGTCGGTCAAGGCGCGCCGCGGCGACTGGGACAGGCTGGCCGAGGCTTTGAAGCCGATTGTCGACAAGGACACACTGATCGTCGAATCCACCGACTTCTCGCACTATCTGCCGCAGCATGACTCCAGGCGCTTCGACCAGCAGTCACTGAACATGCTGGCCGCCGGTTCGCTCGACGGCATAGCAGCACTTCGCCAGCCCGATCATGCCGATTCCGCCGGCGCGCTCTACATCCAGACCAGGCTGCAGCGCGAGCTGTTCGGCGCCCAGCCGCTGGTCGTCGCCAACGAGAATTCGCAGGAACATACGTCGGACTATGTCGAGCGGACCACCAGCTATGTGGTGGCGCTGTTCGGCACCTTCGGCCCCGGCTTCAACAATCCGGCACGGCCAAAGGACAGGATCTACTACCTCGCCGGCGATGTGAATTTCGGCCGTGCCATGAAAAAGATCCTGGTCCGCGACGGCGTTGCCGACCGGATCGTCGACAGCGTTCTGGCCCTGACCGGATCGCGGCCGCTGATCGTCAACCTCGAAGGCGTCATCTTGCCCAACGTGCCGGAAGCGATCGACGACATGACGCTGGCGATGCCGCAAGGCCTAGCTGTCGACATGCTGAAGCGGCTGCATGTCGCCGGCGTCGGGCTCGCCAACAATCACGCCTATGATCTTGGATCGTCAGGCTATGCGGAGACGCTGCGCGCGCTGGATGAAGCCGGCATTCCTCACTTCGGCCAGGGCGAGACGCTAGCGCTCGCCGATCTCGATCTTGTCGGCCTGACCGACATCGACACCAACGGCTCCAAGAACACCGACCTTATCACCCCTGCCCTGCTCGACCGGCTACTGCACGAAGATGCCGGGCGGCCGGTGGTTGCCTTCGTCCATTGGGGCCGCGAGTACAAGACCGGACCGTCGGAACGTGAAGACATGCTTGCCGACCAGATGCGGCTGCGCGGTGCTTCAGCCATCGTTGGCAGTCACCCACATGTGTCGAGCGAGGCGATCGTCCCGCTGGCCGGCGGCGACGTGGCGGAGCTCTATTCGCTCGGCAATTTTCTGTTCGACCAGAGCGCCGAACGGTCGTCCGGATCGATGCTGGAACTGCGCGTCTTCGCCCAGGGCACGATCTTCACCAGGCTCATTCCGCTGCCCAACTATTTTGAGATGGGCAGGAAATAGCCTAGCCGCAACCGACCATATCGCGCGGCAAATAGCAGGCTGCCGGCTCGGTCTTGGTCTCGAACAGCGACTGCTTCGGCCGGAAATAGAAGAAGGTGACCGGCTTGCTCTCGCGCACGCTGCCATCGGCAAAATGCGCGGCAATGCTGAAGCGGTGGATCGACGACATTGACGACCACATCTTCAGCCGCGCCGTATAGGCGCTGATCTTCTTGTTGCCGCGCACCGGCATGGGGATGGTGTAGTCATGCTTGCCGATCGGAAACTCGATGTTCTGGTAGCGCATCGCTTCCGGCGTGCCGCCGCCGCCGTCGCCGCATTCGGCCATCGATTCCGGCGTCTCGAAGACCGCCACGGTAATGGAGGCGCGGAACGGTTCACTCTGCTGGTAGACATGACCTTCGTCATCCGACCAGGAATAGTCGAACTTGCCGATCGCATTCAGCGTCATCGCCTGTTGCATATTGCCGAGATAATCGGCGACCTCGCCGAACTTAACCTTATTGGTCAACTGGCTGCGGCAGACATTGAGACTGTCCACCGAGGGACAGGGAAAACGCCCCGTCTCCAGGCCGGCCGTGTCGACGCCGGCCTCGGTGAGCACGCTCTTGACCGACACGTCGACACCGTCGCCGAAACTGCCGATGTCCTTGCTGTACATGCGGCTTGGCTTGCCGGTCGGATTGCCCTCGTCGTCAACCGCGGTGAACTGGATAGACATCTTCATGTCCTTGGCGTCACCCCAGCCGTTGTTGATGATGGAGAAATCCGGCCGGAAGCCGACGCAGCCGAAATGCTCCGATATCGACAGCATCGGCTTGCGATACGCATCGCTGGCGGCGACCTTCATCTCCAAGCTGTCGAGCTTGACCTTGGACTGGTCAGTGGTCTTGAGATCGACTTCGGCAAAGGCCGGCGCATCCCCCCAATCCGAGCCTTCATAGACATTGCCGGTGGCGACCTGGCCGGTGCCGCTCCAGCTGTCGTTGTACTGGTCGGACTGCGGATAGATCGCGATGTCTTCGTCACGCACCAGATGCTGGTACTGCATGTCGGATTGCTGGGTCATGCGCTGGTCGACCGCCACGCCGATCTCGACCTTGTCGGCATCGCCGCCACCGGTCTGCGCCTTGATGAGCCCGCCGACCCTGGCATCGGCCAGCATGTCGGGACGCGAGCCGCCAACCTCCTTGCCCCTTGCCCATTGCGAGTCGTAGACCGTGCCGCCGGCCAGCCGTGTGCGGCCCTTGCCGTTCTTCAAGCCGTCGACGAATGAGCCGACAAAAATCTCTCCGGTCCTTGACAACAACCGCCCCTCGCCATTCGGCACGCCGGCGACGAACTGTCCTTCATAGCGATTGCCGTCGGCATCGACATGGGCGCCTTTTCCGTTGAGTTTCCCGGCAAGCCAATGCCCGTCGAAAACCTCGCCGGAGCGCAGCTCGAGCCGGCCTTGCCCGTCGGGCCGGCCACTCCTGATGTCACCGAAATAGCTGGAATAGATGGTTTTGGGATCATAGCTCGCCGAGCCGCGCACTCGCCACACCAGCCTGCCCTTGCCATTGATGGTGCCGTCTTCGGCAATCGTCCGGTCAGGCGACTGGCCCGCCGCCGGCTCCCAGACGAAGTCGAGGTTCTTTTCCGGGTGGAAGTCCCACACCCGCACGGTCCGGCGCAGCACCGAGCGCGTGTCTGCCTGGTAGAGGATCTGCACCCGTTCCGCCCAGGCACCGCTGGCAGGGGCGGGTATGGGATCGGCAAAGGCCGGCGAAAGCACCAACGCGACCAGCATCGATGCGGCCGCGATCCCGAACACTGCTTTTGCCCGCGCCATCCCAAAAACCCCTTTGGATGCCAACCCCTTGGCCCCTCAAGCGTAGTCGGCGAGCCGGCCTCGTGCAAGAGAAGCAGCGCAGGAAGCATCGGCACGAAAAAAGGCGGCGGGATTGCTCCGCCGCCTTTGTCTCCGCCGCGAATGCGCGGCGACTATTTATACAGGCTGTTGATCCACTGGATGTTGGCAGCATTCAGGCGCACGGCGGTGTTCGCGTCGGGGCTTTCCGCCACGTTGACGCCGGTGATGATGCGCTGCTTGGAGTTGTTGTCATAGGCGTAGACCGAGCTGCCGCTCGACCCCGGGAACGTGTCGCAGTCGTACTGGAAATATTCCGGGGCGATGTTCTCGGCATGCACTTCGCAGCTTGCCTTCCACATCGTGCCCATCGGCTTGTCGCCGGGATAGCCGACGAGGTTGGCGGTGAAGTCGCCGAGATCGTCATAGTTGGCATAGCCCAGCCAGCCGAGGTTGGTGCCGACATCCTGCTTCAGCGTGATGATGCCCAGATCCCACGGGATCACCGAGCCATAATAGCCCTGGTAGTTGTCGATGAAGCCTTGCAGCACATAGGCGCTTTCAAAGGTGAAGGCGCCGAACGGTGCGTCATCGGCAGTGCTGCCGTTGAGGCCAGGCACGAACAGATATTCGGAGAGCCAGTCCTTGTCCTCATGGCTGTAGAGGCAGTGCGCTGCGGTCAGCACCGTGCGCGGGCCGATCAGTGTTGCCGAGCAGCTGCCGTAGCTGCCCGTCTTCGGCGATTTGGCTTCGAGATAGCCGATTGCCGAGAACGGATAAGTCTCGGTATTCTTGACCTGCTCGCGATCGTCGGCGCCGAAAACCTGGCGGCCGGCTTCGCCTTCACCAAGGTCAGGATCTTCTGTCTTGCGCGGACCACCTTCGGTTCCATTGGCCGGCGCGTTCAGTTCCTTGATGATGAGGTCCCGCAGCGCTTCGCTCGGCTCGATCTTGATTTCCTTGCCATCGGCGGACCGTCCGACGATGCCATAGGATTTGACAGCCGCTGCCTCGTCGGTAATCGGCGCGGCGCGATTGTCTTCGTCAGTCAGCTGCGGTGGTGCGATTGGCTTTGCCCGCCCGGGCTTGTAATCGCCTGAAGTCGCGTCCCGCATGCTTTCGCCATTGCCGGCACTGGCGGAGCCAGGATCGGCGGCGAAAACCGGGACGGCCCACATTGCGGTGGAAAGCAATGCGGACGCAATGAGTGCGTTTGTCAGTTTTGTCATGGTGAGACTCTCCCAAAAGTCAGCAAGGACTGGATCAAAATACAGAAATATTGTCGAGATCGTGGTGAAGTCGAAAAATGAATTTGGTTACCGGCGCCTGAACCTGATCATCACCCCATGCGGTCTGTCGAAGGCCCCCGCCAAAGACACCCGCGCGGATATATTGCCTAAATTAATACAACATTGGAATGACAAATCGCTTCCACGTAGCCCGTGGGGGGCTATAGGGTTTTGAGTGGGTTCCGCAAGGGAACGCGATCCGCGAAGCAACGCCTGCTTGCCGGCGACTGTTTCGTTGATCATGCGCCAGGGCTGGCTCGTTCGAGAACATGTCCCAGGAGGATTTCAGGTGCACATCATCCATCGGTTCAGGCCGATCGCCGCCGCGTCTTTGCTCGGCATCGCTGCGGCCCTTGTGGCCGCCAACACTGCCCAGGCGGACGAAGGCGCCGCCCGACCGGAGGCAGCGGTCTCGCCAATGAAACGCGTGACGGAAGCCAGGGCGAAGGCCGCGGCGGAGAATCCCGGCGGCGCCGATCGCGTCTATGGCGGCAACCAGGCCGAAAAGGGTGCCTATCCGTTCCAGGTCGCGCTGCTCACCACCGACAGGCTGGACGAGAACCCGGCCTCGCAGGCCAATGCCCAATTCTGCGGCGGCAGCCTGATCGCCCCGCAATGGGTGCTGACGGCAGCACACTGCCTCAACGACAATGGCCAGCCGATTTCACCAGACTCCGTCACCGTGCTGACCGGCGCCACCGAGCTCAGCGAGGGCAAGCGCCACAAGGTGGTGGAGGTCATCGTCAATGAAGGCTACAGCGAGCAGACGCTCGACAATGATCTCGGCCTGCTCCGACTTGCCGAGCCGGCCGATGCGCCGACCATCAAGGTCACCCATGACGCAACGCCCGACACCGGCAAGACGACGGTCACCGGCTGGGGCAAGATGCAGGATGGCACCTTTCCAACCACGCTGATGGTTGCCGACCTTGATCTCCAGCCGAACACCGCCTGCAACAGCGGCATCAAGGCCATCTATGCGCATGATCTGAAGGCCGCACTTGGTGATCTGTCCCGCCGTATGCGCTATTCGGAAAAAGGCATCGAAGCGGCCGCCAATGCGATCGCAGCCGACATGACCGACCCGCTGACTGGCAACATGATCTGCGCTGGCACCACCAGCGGCGTGCGAGATGCCTGCAACGGCGACAGCGGCGGCCCACTGTTCATGACCGGTGCCGAAGGCCCGGTCCAGGTCGGCGTCGTCAGCTGGGGCGAAGGCCCGGCGGACGGCAGTGCGGCCTGCGGCCACAAGGACGCCTACGGCATCTACACGCGGCTCGCCAACTACACCGGCTGGATCGAGACGAAGATCAAAACCTCTGGCCCGGCGCCTGCCAAACCCAAGCCGGGACTGGGGACGGCGCAGAAGCCGAAGACGCCCTGAACCATGGCCACTTTGCCTTCACATGAAAAACGGCGGGAGGTCCCGCCGTTTTTGTTTTGCCGGCTTATCGAGCGGGCTTATTTCCTTGGCGGGCCTTTGCGCTCGGCCGAAGCCGCCCACAGATTGATGTCGGATTCGCGCGCATAGGTATCGATCTCGGCGAGTTCGGCATCGCTGAAGTCGAGCACCTTAAGCGCGCCAACGCAGTCCTCGACCTGCTCCGGCCGGCTGGCGCCGATCAGCGCCGAGGTCACCCTGCCCTTGCGCAGCACCCAGGCCAGCGCCATCTGCGCCAGCGTCTGCCCGCGCTTGCCGGCGATGGCGTCAAGCGCCTTGATGTTGGCGATGGTCTTGTCGTTGATGAACGCTGTCTTCAGCGACTTGCCCTGGGAAGCACGGCTGCCGTCGGGAATGCCGCCGAGATACTTGTCGGTCAACATGCCTTGCGCCAGCGGCGAGAACACGATCGAGCCGACGCCGAGCCCTTCGAGCGTGTCGAGTAGGCCGTCTTCCTCCACCCAGCGATTCAGCATCGAATAGCTCGGCTGGTGGATGACGCAAGGCGTGCCAAGCTGCTTCAAGATATCGGCGGCCTCGCGCGTGCGCTGCGAATTGTAGGACGAGATGCCGGCATAGAGCGCCTTGCCCGAGCGCACGGCATGGTCGAGCGCGCCCATGGTCTCTTCCAGCGGCGTGTCGGGGTCGAAACGGTGCGAATAGAAGATGTCGACATAGTCGAGACCCATCCGCTTCAGGCTCTGATCGAGGCTGGCAAGCATGTATTTGCGCCCGCCCCATTCGCCGTAGGGCCCGGCCCACATCTCGTAGCCGGCCTTGGTCGAGATGATCAGCTCGTCGCGGTAGGCGGCGAAGTCGGTGCGCAGGATCTCGCCAAAAGCGGTCTCGGCCGAGCCGGGCGGCGGACCGTAATTGTTGGCGAGGTCGAAATGCGTGATGCCGAGATCGAAGGCCTTGCGCGCGATCGCCTGCTTGGTCTTGTGCGGCGTGTCATTGCCGAAATTGTGCCATAGCCCCAGCGAGATCGCCGGCAGCTTCAGGCCGGAGCGGCCACAGCGGTTGTAGATCATTTTCTCGTAGCGGTTTTCGGCGGGACTATAGGGCATCGGAAAATCCTCAAATGGAAGCGAGCCAGGCTACTGCCATCGCGGCGAGTCGGCTCTGCCCCTCACCCTTACCCTCTCCCCGTCGGAACGGGGAGAGGGTAAGGGTGAGGGGCAGAGCCG